>JALFCJ010000249.1 GCA_022771185.1 Spirochaetales bacterium
TATTCTTTCTTTCCAGACTTCTTCCTTCTCTCCCATTGATACCCATACATCGGTATAGATGACGTCTGCACCCTTTACCGCTTTATCTACATCGCTTTCAAGAGTGATCTTAGCACCAGTCTCTTTGGCGATTTCTTTGCATTTTTCTACAATCTCTTTTGGTGGGAAGTATTTTTCAGGAGCCACCGCTGTATACTCAAGTCCCATTTTTGCACAACCTATCATCATGGAGACACCCATGTTGAATCTGGCGTCACCCATGAAACAGAGTTTGATGCCCTTAAGCTTTCCAAAGTGCTCTTTAATAGTGAGGAGAGTGGCAAGAATCTGAGTAGGGTGGAATTCATCTGTAAGTCCATTCCAAACTGGAACGCCACTGTATTTTGCGAGTTCCTCCACTCTTTCCTGACCAAAACCTCTATACTCAATACCGTCAAACATTCTTCCTAGTACTTTTGCTGTATCGGCAATAGATTCTTTCTTCCCGATCTGAGAGCCCTTGGAGTCAAGGTAAACAGCATGCATTCCTAGGTCCGCAGCAGCAACTTCAAAGGCACAGCGTGTTCTTGTGCTGGTCTTCTCGAAGATAAGGGCAACATTCTTTCCTTCGTGGATTTTGTGGCTTACTCCCTCTTTCTTCATCTTCTTATATCTAGATGCAGTCTCGATCATGTATTCTATTTCTTCCGGAGTGAAATCCAAAAGAGTAAGAAAGCTTTTACCTTTGAGATTAATATCTGACATTTAGTTCTCCTTAGTTATGGACTCTATGTACTTTATCTGTTCTTCTACGTTTTCTTTGGCTGTACCACCAAAGCTGACTCTCTTGTTTACACATACCATTAAATCGATGGCTGTATATAAGTCTTCTTCAAAGAGAGGTGAGTACTCTTTGTATTTCTCGAGAGATACTTTCGACAGCACCAGGCCATTCTCTTCACAATATGAAACGATTTCTCCGCTTATTCTGTATGACTCTCTGAATGGAACACCCTTTTTTGTCAGGTAGTCAGCAAGGTCTGTTGCGTTGATAAAGCCTTCTTCAGCAGCCTTCATCATATTGTTTTTTAAGACTGTCATCTCTTTGATCATCTCGGTGGCTACTACTAGGGAAGCCTCGACTGTATCCAAAGAGTCAAATAAAGGCTCTTTGTCTTCCTGCATATCTTTGTCATAGGCAAGAGGGAGACCCTTCATTGTTACAAAGAGACTCATCATGTCTCCATATACTCTTCCTGTCTTTCCTCTTATTAACTCCGCTATATCAGGGTTTCTCTTCTGCGGCATAATGGAGGAGCCGGTAGTATAATTGTCTGATAGCCTGATGAACTTATATTCCCAGCTTGACCATAGGACAATCTCTTCAGAGAGTCTTGAGAGGTGCATAGCGAGAATCGATAAGTCGCTCATAGCTTCCAAGGCATAGTCCCTGTCAGATACTCCGTCGATGCTGTTTCTGTTAGGCTCCGTAAAACCAAGCTTCTCGGAGGTAAAGGCTCTATCGATCGGGAATGTTGTTCCAGCTAGTGCCGCAGACCCCAGGGGGCACTGGTTAAGGCGCTTTACTGCGTCCTTTATTCTTCCTTTGTCTCTTTCAAGCATGAAAGCATAAGAGAGCAGGTGATGGGAGAAAAGAATTGGCTGAGCTCTCTGAAGGTGAGTGTAGCCAGGCATTATAGTGTCTTCATATTCTTTTGCCTTCTCTGCAATGGTCTTCATGAGACTATTGATTAGGGAGAGAATAGATTCAAGTTTTTTTCTTGTATAAAGCTTTGTATCCAGAGCTACCTGATCATTTCTGCTGCTGGCTGTGTGTAGCATCTTTCCGTCATCGCCGATTCTCTCAGTAAGCACAGACTCAACAAAAGAGTGGATATCTTCAGCTTCGTCCGTTATTTCCAGCTTACCTTCCTCGATGTCAGAAAGAATAGAAGAGAGGGCAGAGATTATTCTCTCTGCTTTCTCTTCTTCTATGATCCCAGTGTGTCCCAGCATCTCAGCGTGGACCATGCTTCCTTCAATGTCTTCTTTATACATCTTCTTGTCAAAAGAGATGGAAGCATTGAAGCTTTCAGCAGCCTTTGAGATTTTTCCAGATAAATGGCCTTGCCAAATCTTTTCCATGATTCCTCACTTGTCGCTGTTCTTGCTGTCAACCATTGCCTGTACCTTAATAGGAAGGCCGAAGAGTGTGATAAAGCCTGCACTGTCTTTCTGGTTATAGTCGCTTTCACCGAAGGTTGCGATGGACTCTGAGTAGAGAGAGTAATCACTCCAGAGGCCTGCCTTGATGATGTTTCCCTTGTAGAGCTTAAGCTTTACTGTTCCAGTAACCTTCTCCTGAGTCTTGTCCACAAAGGCTGTGAGAGCTTCCCTCAGAGGTGTAAACCACTGACCGTTATATACAGTCTCAGCAAATGTGATGGAAAGCTTCTGTTTCTCATGGAGAGTATATTTATCGAGGGTAGCAGACTCCAAATACTCATGTGCTTTATAAAGTATTGTTCCGCCGGGTGTCTCGTATACGCCTCTGCACTTCATTCCAACAAGTCTGTTTTCAACGATGTCGATGATACCGATTCCATTCTTTCCACCCTTTTCATTGAGAGCGAGGAGAATGTCAGTAGCCTTCATCTTCTTACCGTCCAGTGCAACTGGCTTTCCCTTCTCGAAGTCGATTGTGATGTATTCAGGCTGATCTGGAGCATCAATGGGGCTTACACCCATTTCCAAGAAGCCTTTCTTCTCATACATTGGTTCATTTCCAGTATCTTCAAGATCCAAGCCCTCGTGTGAGAGGTGCCAGATGTTCTTATCCTTTGAATAATTGGTTTCTTTACTTATCTTCAATGGAACATTGTGCTTCTCTGCATACTCGATTTCTTCTTCTCTGCTCTTTATGTCCCATTCTCTCCAAGGAGCGATGATTGGCATATTAGGAGCGAAGTGCTTGATGGCAAGCTCGAATCTTACCTGGTCGTTTCCCTTGCCAGTACAGCCATGGACGATGGCGTCAGCCTTTTCCTTAAGTGCGATTTTAACTAGGCCCTTTGCAATACATGGGCGTGCTGTGCTGGTACCTAAGAGATACTCTTCATAGACAGCCCCTGCCTGCATTGTAGGGAATACGTAGTTATCTACATAATCATCTACAAGATCCAAAGCATAGAATTTGGTTGCTCCGGTCTTTAGAGCTTTCTCCTCCAGACCTTCAAGCTCGTCGGCCTGACCTACATTTCCAGCTACTGCAATGATTTCTGGATTGTTGTAGTTCTCCTTTAGCCAAGGAATGATGATAGATGTATCAAGACCACCTGAATATGCCAAAACAACGCGCTTTATATCTTCTTTCTTCATAAGAAAACTCCTTAAGTGAATATATATGCAATATGATGTGCATATTGATACGACTATTAAGGAGTTTATTCAATAGATTTTTTAATAAAAATACAAAAATAATGAATAAAAATAGGGAATCTCTAATTGATTCCCTGCTTTTATTGAATATAAATTCATTTACCTTGAAGAGCCATCATCTTGTCGATTCTTCTCTGATGTCTCTCGTCATGGGAGAATGGAGTATCAAGAAAAGCATCAAGCATAGCCAGTACATCGTCCTTATATTCCACTCTTCCTCCGAAGGCTACGAAGTTGGCGTCATTATGTTCTCTTGTCTTTTCGGTTGCATAAATATCTTGAGGAAGGGCGCATCTGATTCCATTCATTTTGTTGGCGGCGAGGGAGATGCCGATACCGGTGCCGCACATCAGGATTCCTCTGTCGTATCCTCCCTTTCTATACTCTTCCACTGCTTCCCTGGCTTTATCTGGATAATCTACGCTTTTCTCTTCTCCTGTTCCCAGATATGTATACTCGATTCCTCTCTCTTCAAGATGCTTCAATACTCTTTTTGCAAGATCTACTGCACCATGGTCATTAGCAACGACAACTTTCATATATTTCTCCTTTTATCTATTGTTTCCAAGTATTTCGATGTGGCACATCTCCATTGTTTCCAAGGCTCTTCTGTGGCTCTCTGGAGTAACGCCTGCAGATGCCTCAGAGTCCACTCTGATGTGGGCATTAGGTAGATATGCCTTGGCAATGAATGCGTTCGATATAACGCAGATATCAGTACAGAGCCCTAGAAGGGTAACAGATCTTACTCCCTCTTTCTCGTCTAGTTCCTTTAGTTTTTCACCCAGAGTCACAGAACCGAAGGTAGGTTTGTCTATTGCCTCTGTCTCTCTTAGCTTATCAAGCTCTTCTCTTATTTCCCAACCCTTGCTGCCTTTTATACAGTGGGGGACTGGAAGATGCTTTCCTTCTTCAGTTTCCATGTAATCGGCATTATGAGTATCGCGGGTGAAGAGGACAATGCCAGGGAAAGACTCTATTCTTTCCTTAGCTTTTTCAACAATAGCTACTGCTTCTTTTGTTCCAAGAGCTCCGTCAATGAAGTCATTTTGAAGGTCAACTGCAACCAAAACATCAATCATCGTCATTTCTCCTAAGAGGCATGTACCCCTTTATGGCTTTTTATTGTACCATTTTGTTATGCGTGACGTATATATAACAGGACATAGAAATCCAGACTTAGACAGTATCTGCTCAGCCTATGGCTACAGTGTGCTGAAAAATATGATCGATAAAGATCATACATACCATGCTGTCAGATGTGGTCATATGAGTGATGCCGTTAAGAAACAGTTCGCTCTAATGGGCATTGAAGCCCCACCATATATGAAAGATGTAAAGCCGAAGGTAGGGGATGTAATGCTTCCTCCTACAGAGAGAGTGGATGCCTCTTCTCCTATCTATGACTTGGTCCAACAGTATAGTGATAACCATCCATCTGCCTTCCCTGTTTTTGACAAGGATGAGTATGTAGGACTTCTTTCTGTTGATGACATTACATCATGGTTCTTGAAAGACAACAAAGAAAAGATTCCTGTCTATGACTTCACTGCAGAGAATATTTCTAAAGTTATTCCTGGTTTCTTTATTAAGAGAGGTAAAGAGACATTCCAGGCTTCGATTCTTGCAGGAGCTGCAGCATATGAAGACTTCTGTCGTTTTGTATGCGAGAACTGTAACTCTATAGTGGCTTTGGGATATAGAAAGAGATATATAGAGCATGCTATGGCCATGAATGTTCCTGCCATAATCATAACTACAAGAACAAAGGTTGATGATATAGATTTCTCTTCATATGAAGGAACTGTATATGTAACAGAGTTAGGGACCGCAGAAGTTGAGAGAAGACTGAGAATGAGCCCAGCTATCTCGACTATCATGGGAAAACAGGGAAGAAAGCTTCAAGTCACAGACCTTTTTGATGATGCAAAGGAAGAGCTTTCAACATCAAAGCTGAGAGGTCTATCTGTCTTCGATGGGGAAGAGTTTGTAGGCTACGTTACGCGTCGTTGTTTCCTCCATAAGCCTTCATATAATGTAATACTTGTTGACCATAACGAAGTGGGGCAGAGTATAAAGGGAATAGAAGAGGCATCGGTTGTAGAGATCATCGATCACCATAGACTTGATGCATTGAAGACATCTCTTCCTATCTTCATTGACGCAGAGCCTCTTGGAAGTACCTGTACTATTGTTTATCAGCAGTTTTTGAGACATAACATCGTACCGGATGAGCTTACAGCCAAGATTCTCCTTACAGGTGTCATCTCCGATACTCTAATACTTCGCTCTCCAACGACGACAGCCATCGACAAGGCTACAGCCGGCGCTCTTGCCGCCATCAGTGGCGAGTTTGATATCCAAGCTTTCGGAGAGAAACTCTTTAGTGTCACAGACAGCATGGCAAATAGAGACCCTGAGAAAGCTATAAGATCAGACTTCAAGGTATACTCCGAGCATGGTATCAAAATCGGTATAGGACAGTGTGAAGCAACTACCCTCAAGGATTTCTCCGCTTATGGAGAGAAGTACCTCTCGGTATTGGAAGAAGTGAGAGAAAAGGACAATCTAGACTGGGCTATGCTTATGATCACAGATGTACTGAGGGAAAAGAGCATACTTATATCTACAGACTATAGACTCTATAAGAAGCTTCCTTGGACAGAAATAAGCCCAAAAGCTATGGATATGCCTGGAATACTTTCAAGAAAGAAACAGCTTCTACCTGAAGTGATCCACACTCTCGATTAATTAAAGGTGAATCCATTTCTATAGTAGATCGATAATCCAAGATAGAACGAAGCATTGAAGCGAGGGGAGATGAATCCTCTCGCTCCATTCTTTATAAAATTAATGCGATAAAAATCCACGATGAAATCGACGCCTGTGTTAATGCCAAAAGTAGAAGAGAGAGGAATATCAAGGATAAATGAGTTTTCAACACCAAGAAGCATCTCTGCGACAATAGTTTTTTCTTTGCTGAAAAATACATTCGTTCTTATAGATGGACCAAGTGCCAACATCAATGGTTTAAATCTAAATGCACCTTTAAGGGAATAATCAAGGGAGAGAGCAGTATTAAAAGTATCGAAAGGCTTTGAATAATCATTTCCTAAACGATAGGAAATAGGAAGGTTGACGCTTACATCGTTTGATAAGCCAAAAGAACCATCACTATAAAACCATGTCTTTTCATAGTTTCCTTCTAACATATATAGGCTATGGTCTATTTCTCTTGTAACAGATTCCTCAAAGCCTACATTTATGATGAGTGATCCGTCACTATATGCAAAAAGTGACAAAGACGATGACAGCAGTAAAAAAATAATCAAAAGCTTTTTCATGATGGACGCTCTCTATATTTAATGATATCAGCAATAGAAAGTAATAATCAAATAATAAGAAAGAGAGAAAAACACACAATTGTCGAACGAAAAGAATTTTTGCATACAGAAATTCTAATATTGTAAATAAAAAGAGTTGTAAAAAATGCAAATTAGTCCATTTTTAAAGTTTACGACTATGACAAACGAGTGGTATAATTATAGTGTTTTATAATTCTTCTTGGGGGAAGAAAGATGAGGAAACTTTTATTCTCTTTGGCAGCAATTCTCGTGCTGCTAGTTCTCGTTTCATGTCCTGACGGCATGATTCCAACTTCTGTTTTGGATATTGCTTTGACGATGTCTGAAGATAGTGAAATAAAGTTGGAACAGTTCGAAAAGCTCAACTACACAGTAAAAGAAGTTGAGAGTGGCAAGGAAATAACACAAGAATTTTCCACGATTGAAAATATTAAAGTCCCTGTAGTAACTACAGGAGAATATGTTATTTCTGTAACTGGAGTTACGGAAGACGATAATTACACTTATACATGCAGTGGCTCAGAGACTGTTACAGTAACAGAAAACCAAGCTACAAAAGTGGAAATTGTCCTTAAGACAACAAAAGTTGTCAAAGAAGCAACTATTTCTCTTTCTTTCGATAATAAGATCGAAAAGAGCGAAGAATATGACTTGGAAATTGCAACAATTGATTGCTTGATAACCTCTGGAGGAGAACAAATTCTCAAAATTGAGGGGGGTAAATTCACAGATAATAAAACTCTGGAGGTATCTGTTCCTTATGGCATAACAGAACTGGAATACAGCGTTTCAGCAAAGAACAAGGATAATGTTCTCATCGGAGAAGGTAGCGGCACAATAAATATTGAAGAGACTGAGTCTTATTCTATTCCGATCCTTGAAAAAGCAGGCAAAGGAACACTTGTAGTTTCTATCACAAAAGAACGTGATGCATTATTCTTGCCGGTTATTATCGGAGGAGTAGAGTATCCAGTAAAAGCAGTTGGCGACTCAGCAACGGAGGGAAGTGTATCCATTCCTCTCCAGAGCGGAAACTACACTGTTTCTATCTGTGGAAGAGAAGTTGCAGTAAGAATTGTTTCTGAACAAGTAAGGAATATAAATTATAATTATGCAACACCTCTGTTGACTGTTACATTGCGAGATAGAATCGATAAGAGTGAAGACCATGATCTCGATATTGCCAAGATAGATTATAGCTTCCCTGACTTTGAAGAAAAGTACTCTGGAACAGGGGTTAACTACACAGAGAATCTCAACATACAGATTCCAAAGATTAATGGAAGCTTTGAATATAGGGTTATTGCCTATAATAAAGAAGGTACTATTATTGGAGAAGGAATAGGCTCCTTGACAATTGATGATGACACGAAAATATCTGCTATTTTGATTAAAGAAAAAACAGGGAATGCTACTATAAAATTTGAACTGACAAAAAATGCTGATGAGAATTTCCCCACTATTAGCGTAGGAAATGATAATGTCACCATAACAGTAAGCAAAGACAAAACTAAAGGAAGTGGTAGTTTTACTGTTCAAAACGGTACTCATAGTATTTATGTAGGATCAAAAAAGGTAGATGAAGTACGATTAGTTTACGGTGAAGAGAAGGTATTGCCATTAGATCTTACAGAATACTGGCTTCATTTAAGTTTTGTAGACAAAATCAATAAAGAAAATGCTGATGGTTTGAATCTGGATATTGCTACACTTGAATTGACTTTTAAAGATGGTGAAAGGGAATTCTCCATATGCCCAAAAAGTTTCTCAATACGAATTGCTAATTCAGATTATATCTTGAACGTAAAGGCTAAAAACTCTGACGGAGTTGTTATCGGAGAAGGAAGTGGTAAGTTCCCATTGGATGACGGACTTCTTGAATATACCGTTGAAATATCAGAAATAAAAGGCGATGGTACTCTGGTTGTCAATGGTCTAAAGGATTCTGTTAATCAGTTCCCTTCAATTACTATTGGAGATGACACTTATGAGTTTACAGAAGAAAGTGACAGTTCAACCAATGGAACTAGATCCATTACTCTAAAAAACGGTTTTTACACTGTAGTATGTGATGGAAAAGAAAAAACTGTCAGAATAGCAGCTGGCCAAACTAATACCCTTGAATTTGATTTCAGAAATCCAGCAGTGATTATACTTAAAGATGGCATTCCAAAGTATGAAGGCTTTGATATGGATATTTCTTCTATCAGATATTCAATCAAAAGTTTGAATAACGAGGAATGTGTGTATACAAGTGGGGAAGAGAAAGTCGACTGGACAGGTGATTTGGAGATACCTGTAAGCTTCGTTTCAGGCCTTTGGGAGTATGATATCGTTGCCTACAATAAAGACGATATAGAAATCGGAGAAGCCAAATATGCCTTCTTGATGAAGAATAATTCTCCTTCAATCTCCATTGAAGAAAAGACAGGAAAAGGAAGCGCTAACATTACATTGAAGTTCAATAGTGACGTTTCTAATCCTAGTGCTTATATTTCAGAAGAATCTATTGCTCTCGTAAAAGAAGGAGATGTCTGGAAAGCTAATATTGAAAAAGACAGCGGCATCTATTCCTTGACTATCGACGGAAAAGAATTTGCCCTGAGAATCGTCAATGGTTTTACAACAGAGTTTAGTGAGGATCTGAGATATAGTATCGACGTAAGTGTTGATAACGGAATAACTTCATCCCAAGAATTCACAATCAGCCTCTCTCCAGCAGGAAAAAATGGAGAAGTTTCAGCATATCTATCTACTGTCAACGGGAGTATTCCTCCAGAAGCAAAAGTTACTTGGTATCTTGGATCTACAGAAATTGGTACTGGATATTCTGTAATTAAAGAGTCGGCTGATGTTGAAACAGGTTTTTATACCCTAAAAGCAGTCGTTACTAAGTCAAGCAAGGTTATTGGAATAGCTGCTTGTGTAGTGGAAGTTAAAGGAGCGGAAGTAATATGAAGAAATATATATTTACAATATTGGCTATACTATTGTTGGTGATTGGTTGTGATACCCAAACTATTGTCACAAAAGGTGAAATCTCTGTAAATATCAATGGTAGGTCCATTGATCCTATCTCAATGGAAACAGAGTATTACAAGGTTTCCGTTTCTTCTGGAGAAAATCTTCAGAGTATTCCTAGAGTTGAAAAAGACACAGGTACAGTTAGATTTAGTGTTGATTCAGGAAATTGGAAAGTATGCGTAGAAGCCTACAATAATCATGGAGACCTGATTGGAAGAGGAGAGGAAGAAGTATTCGTTTCAAGTGGTTCTGTTGCAAATTGTCCTGTAAAAGTTGAAGAAATCAGTGGAACTGGTACTTTCTCTTTCTATTACAGTTATGCTTATGAAGACCCAAATAGTAATCCTTGGAATAGAGTCTTCAAGGCAACACTCTCTCCAATAGATAATTCAGATCCAACTGTTGTAATAGAGGGGGAAGTTAGTGATTTCTTTGAAGAATACAACTGTGTTTCAGTAAACAATGGTTATTACGTTTTCGAACTTTATGAGCAAGCAGAATCTTTTGAGCTTATTTATTCGGAAGAAGTGAGAGTTGTTGCAAATCAAATTTCGACTTTGACGGGAGAGTTATATGTAAAAGTTACACCAGGAAGCAGTAAATTTACAAAAAAACAATCTGAAACTGTGGTAACAGAAATGGGCAAGGTAAGAATAAGTATTGATAACACAACATTACCTCTTGATTCCCAAATACAAGCTGAAGTTGTTTCTGATGAGATAGATTTTTCTGAATATTCAGTAAAATGGTATATCAATGATGATTACATTGGTTCGAGTAAAAAACTAGTAAAAAATTTAGACTTAATGAGACTTAAGGCTGGTGACAAACTAAAACTCTCTGTAATAGTCACAACGAATTCCAATGGAGAAGAGAACAAGTATTATGAGGATTATTGTTATCTGACTATCATTGATGCTGTTGGTTTTCCGAAAGTTTTACATATAGTAAAAGAATCAGATAATGATTCTTCTGGCCTAGTTTATTCATATAACGATAAAAATTTTTCCGTTGTTTGTAGAGATTATAAGAATACAACAGCTACTTACAAGGGTGATTGGTATATTAATGGAGAATCGGTAGCGGAGGATACTGAAGTTCTTAGCTTAACAGACCTTACTTCTTATTTAGGAAAAAACAAGATTGAATTTGTTTATACTATAGGTGAATACTCAATTTCAACTAACGTTTTTTTCGAAGTAAAACCAGTAATAGAGAGTATTACTGTTAAACTTGATAAGCCATATGCTGGAAGAAAAAATGCATTAGAGCTTGATATCAATACTATTCCTGAGAATATAATCAATACTGATCGTTTGCATGTTGAGTTTATCGACGAAAAGGGGAATATAATATGGAACACGGAGTATCTACCAAATAAAGGAAAATATGAGGTTATATTTAGTGATAATGAGTATTTTAATAGATATTCTACGAAACAATATATAGATATATATGATGCTCCGGAAAACAAAGAACTCGAAGTATTACCAGGCACTACCCTCACCAGAGGGGCAGGAGTTGATATCCGCATTCCTTATGATTTGGGAGAAAACGTCGAAGAAATAAAGTGGTTCTTGGATGATGAAGTGATAGTAACCAATATATTTTGTGGTAGCGGTAGACCTGGTTCTGATGATTATATTGGTCCAGATTTCAATAATTATACTGACAAGAAAGAATTCTTGGCATTTGGTCCATTGGATTGGCCTGCTGGAAAGCATGACTTAAAAGCAGAAGTAAAAACAAAAGATAATATAAACTGTCAAGTTTATGTTAAAGAAATAACAGTAGTAGAACCTTTGACATCTTTCAATATTAACTTTAAAGAGAATGAAAATGGAAAGATATCTTTCCAGATACTTCCCTCTTCAAGTAAATATACTGAATATGAAACTACTTTTTCAGTAAATGGTTCAAAGTACAAGACAATCGGAGATGAGTGGAAGGAACTGGAAGGAGGTAGTTCTGAATACTTTAATTATTCTTATCATGTAACATACAAGGATAACAACATTACATATCACTATGATGACTATGGTGATTATAGTGCATATTCCAAAAATGACTACCCGTATCTATCTTTGGATAAGTATATCTATAAGCCTAGTGATTACATTGTCTTTGATCTTCATGCCCCTGCATGTATGGAAGGATACATATTCAAGCTTGATGAAGAAGAGATAGATATTGATTATGATGGTGACGGTGAGTATCTCCTTCCTAGAGTAGAAAGATTGGGAAGTCATACTCTATCCATTTGGTCAACAAATATTGAAGAACCTATTTTATCACGTAGGTTTGTTGTCTCGGAAACTGGCTTCATTTCAGAAACTCCTATAGAGGTATATCAGCGTCTTGTAATAGCTCTACCTAATAATAGTGAAACTGGTTCATCTCAATATTTAGGGGAAGGAAATGGCGGTTCTGAAGAAACCGGTAAACCTGGATTTGGACTGGAAGCTTCATACGAATCTCTTATTATTTATGAAAATTCCTACGCTCTTTATGGTTATGATGCTTCCCAGGGACCTATAATTGATGGAGGATCTAGTAAAAAAACAAATAGTGGATACGAATTGACTTCATCTATTAATACAGAACAGGTGACATTGACAAAAAACAATGATAGCGATCTTGTTAATGAAGATAAAAATATTATTTATAAGAAAATCAATAATCCGGATTGTACAGACAAAGGTTACTTGGGCTCTTGGAAGTTTGCAGAGATCAGGCCTGATAATGCTGTGCTGAATGCACTGCTATCTTTCGTTCCTAATAAGGGTATGCCTTTTGATTCCCTTGTTGAATTTGGAAAAGGCGAAGGTGTAGGTCTTAATCTCCAGTTTGAGATTGAAGAAGATTGGATTTCCGCTTATATCGATCTTGATCTTGATGCGACTGCACTGGATGGTCAGATTAGTCTGGCTCCTGGATTTAAGCTTCATCTTTCAGGAAAGGCTGAATATGACGTATATGATAATAGGTGTCTATCTATTATTGGAAATGGTCTTCCTATTTATATCCAGCCTTCTGGAGACGGCTCTGTTCTTTTGATTCATCTGTTGGTACATGTGGAAGAAGGTAATTTTATGTCTATTGCTGTTCCTTTAACGAGAACAGAAGGCGTAAACAATCCTGTGGAAGGCAACGGAGAATACCTCTCTAGTAGCAAATATATTACATTGGATTCTCTCTATTCCTTCGTCAAAGAAACAGCGGATCTGGTGAAAATGGATGTGCCAGTTAATGGCGAAACTATGGAAATTCCAGGTAGTGCGCTTATATCTTCTATGTTTGCAGCTGAACCGGTGGAAATAGCTAAAGTAGGTGAAGGTGAACAGAAACAGAGCTTCTTTATTAAACCCGGAAAGTGGTCGGTCTCTGACGTTACAATGGATGATGTTAAAAAGATTGTCCAAGAAATAGCCCCAGCTGGTGGTGTACCGTCAGATGAAGCCATAGAGAAAAAATATGGTTCAATGTTCCTAAGAGAATCAGATAATGAAACCGATAATAAAGATATTAACAAGGCTTATAATGATTTTCGGAACATTTTTGGCAGTACTCTCTATGTGATGATGAATCATTTGGAATTCCTGGATGATTCAAGCTGGTTGTATTGTAGTAGATATGAGGAAGATACCAATAAAGGCTTAATTGTTTTCAAAGCACTTGAGCGAATAGGTGGAAGTCAGATTGTGTTTACTCCAATGAAACAGCAAGAAGATGGTACCATTTTTGTCCAGGTTGAATACCACAAGCATTCACATCCGGTTAAGAAGGGATTCTTAAAGCTTAAACTTGAAAAACAATCGACAGATATTACCTTCTTGTATGACTATTTTAGCAGTGATACAGAGCTAGGATTAAAAGTTGATTCTAAAGATGTCTATATTGAATTTGGCAATGATGGCGGCATCTGGTATAAGGTTGGGGAACAGTCTTATAAGGTTGCTTCCTATGTCTTAAAAAATAAGGAGAATTCGATTATCATTAAGACAGATTCTTCTACTATATTGAGCTTGGTTCCTTCAATAGAAAAACCTGAAGGCGTAAGCTTGGACGTCGGTATTGTTCTTCCTTTCGATTCGAGTTCCAACAAAATAGTATTCTTTGAAGGAAAAGAATCTCAAAAAACAGGTATAAAGCTCGTTGATCTGAAAAATCAGGTATGAAGAAAGTTTTATTGGTAGTTTTCTTATTATTTCTGATTTCATTATCCTCCTGTGACATTTCACTGTCAGAGGAGGATAGTGATGTCTATACCCCGGAGGAAGTGGTGACCCCGATCTCTGGTCTTAGGCCATATACTCCCGTCAATCTCATTAATGCATGCGACGAAGGAAGGGAAGTGGAGCTCCCTGAAGATATTATTAGTTCAAGTGATGAAGGCCTATTGGCATATCTGGAGCCATCATTATCGGGGTTCTTCAAAAATGGTTTTTTAAAGGCCTTCTTTGAGGGATTACGCTTGGATATTGATAATATCTTCTCCTCCTCCACTCTTAATCCTAGATCTATAAGCACCAAGGCGGAGCTTCATGTAACTGATGAAGGGGTAAAGATAAAAAAAGGATACTCTAATGTAGCTGAAGCACTGATAAAGAATCTTGATGTGATAGCTGAGGGAGAGAGCCTGAACTTCATGAAGTTTCTCTTCAATACTCTGGATAGTTCCGAGTGGCCATACTCCCAAAAATCAGCAAATATGAGTGGTAGTGTCGGAATTTCCACATCCCTTGGGGTATTTGATACCGGAAGGGCTCCTGATGATACCAACGTTGAAAGTGCCGCCTTTTCTATGTATCTGACAGTAGATCTAAACAATATAAAGCTGGGAAAAATTTCTACTAAAAATAGCGAAGGAGTGGTCTCCTCCTTCTATTTTCCTTCCTATGGAACGTTGAAGTTCAGAGCTGAGATGAGCATCGCCCAGTCTGTCCTAACTACAAAAAATTGCTCAATTGACGGTTATCCCACCCTAAATGATGATGAAATCACTTATAAAAGCTACTATGCTCCCAATAGAATATGGCTAAGCGTAAAGGAAAGCTCCGAGTTTGATGTAAGGGAAGTATACGGCATCATAAAGAGTATGGTAACTTCTTCAGGCTCTATTTCAAACGAAGCCTTGTGGAATAAGTTATGTAACATCATCTGGAAAAACCAAGTATCCCCTTATATCACTATGGGCGTCGAGATTATGACAGGTGAAGGGGAGACGAGGACTATAGTTTTGAAAGATTACGCATTGCTTCAGTTTCTCTTCTGATTACATGGAATCTATTTCTTCTTATTAGGAATCACAGGCGCATCAGTCGCCCCAAGTCCAGTGAGTTCGATGACGGAAGGAATGGTTCTTATTGCTGATGTGCACTTTCTGATGGCTTCTTCGCTTTCAGCGATGATAGTAAATTCTCCGGTAAGTCTATTGCCGTCGATTCCAAGTGTACCTTTTCTCACTCTTCCGCCATGATATTTGACAGCATTATCTAATTGACCGAAGATATCAGAGTCAATCTTAGTTGTGACTCTATATCTCTTCATCAACTCGTCGCCTGTCCATTTGACACTTACTGTTCTCTCGTTTACTTCAGCCATGTGCTTTAAGTTGGAGCAGTCTTTTCTATGGATAATATATCCTCTGCCTCTAGTGATGTAGGCAAGAACGTCATCTCCCTGCATAGGGTTACAGCACTTTGCAAAAGAATACATGACATTGGAGTCGTCTCCAACCATAAGTGTTCCTGTTGTCTCAGGAGCTGTATATGACATTGTCCCGTTGATAAGACGGGCAGGATTTGTCATCGTAACTTCTTTTTTCTGCGGTGGATTAGGCTTCTTTTCAGGTGTCTTTACTTCCGGAACGTTATCAGCTTGATACTTATTAAGCCAAGCTTTGATCTTCTTTTTTGTGCTGGAAGCCTGTGCATACTCCATCCACTGTAAGTTCGGATGAGCGGAAGGGGATGTCATGATCTCTACTATCTGAGTATTCTGTAGAGGCTTGTTTAATGGAATAATTGAGCCGTCAGCTCTTGCTCCTGAGCAGTGGTTGCCGACTTCTGTATGGATCTTATATGCAAAGTCCAGGGCTGTGGAGCCTACAGGGAGCTCGATTACATGCCCCTGAGGAGTGAAGACCACGATAGAGTCTTTCAAAAGTTCATTCTTGATCTCTTCCATGTAGTCTTCGCTCTGCTCTATTTCTTTTGACCAGTTCTTTATTTTCTTGACTATCTTCTGGTAGTTGATGGAATCGAGGCTCTTCCAAGCTCCGCTTTCACTACCTGAAGATGCTTTATATGCCCAGTGGGCTGCGACGCCTTCTTCAGCTGTCTTATGCATTTCCCAGGTTCTTATCTGTATTTCAAGATGCTTTGACTGAGGACCCAAGACGGTAGTATGGAGAGACTGATAGTTATTGGCCTTAGGCATAGCGATATAGTCTTTAAACCTGCCTTCAATAGGAATCCACATGGAGTGGATGATGCCAAGTATTGTGTAACACTCAACGGTTGTGTTACAGATTACTCTTATTCCCAGTATATCGTAGATTTCATCAATCTCTTTCTTTCTCTTTTTTATCTTCATGTAAATAGAGTAGGCATGCTTTACTCTACCGGAGACTTCAATATTCTGTAGTCCTTCTTTCTTGCAAGCTTCTTCAATGGCTCTCGATACTTGCTTAATGAAGGCAGTATATTCTCCCTTTCTTTCCAAAAGATATGTGGAGATATATTCATAGCTTTCGGGCTTCAAGGCTTTGAGAGACAAGTCTTCAAGCTCGCTTTTCATTGTCTGCATACCAAGACTGTCTGCAATAGGAGCGAAGATATCGAGGCAGTCCTTTGCAAAGGCAATGCGCCTTTCGCTCTTGAGGCCAGATAGTGTTCTCATGTTATGAAGTTTATCTGCAAGCTTAATAAGGATGACTCTGAGATCCTTGGACATTGCAAAGAACATCTTCTTGATGGTTTCGGCTTCTTGGATAGATTTATCCTGGGTGATACGGGATATCTTGGTGACTGCCTGTACCATCTCGCCAACTTCTTTACCAAAAAGTTTTGCAATATCTTCTTCTGTTGTCTCTGTGTCTTCGATTGTATCATGAAGTAGACCGGCACACACTGTGTCTGCGTCCATATTGTAGCTCATGAGTATTTCAGCTACCGCAATTGGGTGGATTAGATAGGGTTCCCCACTTTTTCTTCTCTGGTCTCCATGCTTTTTTGCCGCATATACTGCAGCTGCTGAGATTTTCTCAGTGTCTTCCTGTGAATAATTGAGAATTTTGTTGACAAATTTATCAACTAAGTCCTTATTCGGAAAATCATCCGGAGTCTTTGAAAGTGTAGAAGTATTAACCGTTGTATTTTCCATATACCACCCTATCCTTACCTGCAAGGTCTTTTTTTATGTTAACACTTGAATACCCCTCTGTTTCAAGGAGTTTAGCGAGAGTTGAGCATTGTCTATAGTCACATTCAAGTGCAATATATCCGCCTTTTTCCAAGAATTTACCTGAGTCCTTGATAATTCTCCTGATTATTCCCAGTCCATCCTCATCAAAACCATAAAGAGCAAGGCGGGGCTCTTTTTTTACATCCTCATCCACTTCATTGCACCATGTGTCTGTCAAATATGGAGGATTAGAAACGATGAGAGAAAACTTACACCCTTCCCACTTCTCAAATAGATCTCCAACTCTTATATCAGCTTTCTTTCCTATGAGGCGCTCGTAATTTTCTTTTGCAATCGATGCTGCAGACGGCGAGATATCGGAAAGCTTAACGTCTTTTCCCAGTTCTTTTGCTATAGCTGTAGCTACTGCTCCGCTTCCTGTACATAAATCGAGAATGTCGCCTAGGAGATTGTTCTCTTTATAGAGCTCTATTGCCACTTCTACAAGAGTCTCAGTGTCAGGGCGTGGAATAAGTACATTCTCGTTTACTTTAAACTCCATGCCCCAAAACTCTTTGACTCCTGTAATATATGCCATTGGATAACCGGAGGCTCTTTTTTCCATCATAGAAAGAGCTTTCTCGACTGTTTCTTGTGATATCTCTTCGTCTTTATCAGTAATTTGCTTTAGAGGTGAAAAACCCAAAAAGGAGAGAAGAACCCTAGCTTCAAGCATTGGGTCTTCCAGTTTATTTCCTATTTCTATAAGTTTTCTTTTCAGCTCAAAGAGTGTCATCAGTTATCTTTCAGTGCCTCTTCTCCTGCCTTGATCTTCAAAGCGTCGATAAACTCATCCAGTTCGCCGTTAAGGACTCCGTCAAGATTGTATGAAGTAAGGTTTACTCTGTGGTCGGTGCATCTGTTCTGAGGGAAGTTATATGTTCTTATTCTCTCACTTCTGTCACCGCTACCTACCATGCTTTTTCTGGCGTCAGCCCTCTCTTTCTGTTTCTTGGCTTCTTCCATTTCAAAGAGTCTTGACCTAAGGACTCTCATAGCCTTGTTTTTGTTCTTAAGCTGAGACTTCTCATCCTGCTGGATTACAACTATTCCTGTAGGAAGGTGTGTAATTCTTACGGCACTGTCTGTAGTGTTTACACACTGTCCGCCAGGGCCACCGGCTCTCATTACATCGATCTTCAAATCTTTTTCATTGATTTCGATATCTGTCTCTTCAGCTTCTGGTAGTATTGCTACAGTGATGGCTGATGTGTGAATTCTTCCACCTGACTCGGTCTCTGGTACACGCTGTACTCTATGTACGCCTGATTCATATCTCATAGAGCCATAGACATCTTTACCGCTGATGGAACATACGATCTCTTTATAGCCTCCACGTTCCGTTTCGTTTTGGCTCATTATTTCGATCTTCCACCTCTTCTTTTCTGCATAGTGGGTATACATTCTGAAAATATCAGCGGCAAATAAGGCGGCTTCTTCTCCACCTGTTCCTGCCCTTATTTCCATAATGATGTTCTTTCCTTCCAGAGGATCTGGTGGAACAAGGAGCACCTTGCACTCTTTTTCAGCTGTCTCCAGGGAAGTCTTTAGTTCTTCTATCTCTTCTTTTATTACTTCCCTCATTTCGCTGTCTTCTTCAGCTTCCAGCATCTCTAAGGAATCTGAGAGCTCAGAGGAGAGTTTACCCATCTCTTCCAGTTTCTCTACAATAGGAGCAAGATGAGATCTTTCCATCATCTTCTCTTTATATAATTTCATGTTGCCCATTACCTCAGGTGTACTGAGGCTTTGGTCCAATTCTTCCAGTTGTTTTTGGTAACCCGGCAGTTTATTCAATAATTCGTTACTAGACATCTTTAATCCTTGATTACAGTATCTTCAAGCCAATCCCCATATTCAAGAAGGGAAGCTATAATCTTCTTTTTCTCACCCTCTATTTCCATACTTTCCATAAGCTTTTTACAGTTCGCCCTGTAATTTTCTAGGCTTTGTGCGTTCTGGATAGGTGGAGAAATAAGGCGGGAAGCACACCAGTTCTTCCACTTCTTTCTATCACTGTCACTCAAAACTTCAGGCCAATTCCTTGCTACCTGTCTCCATACAAGCTTATGATACTTCTCATCATCGAATGGCAGGGATGGATGATGCGAGAGCTTAGCTGAAGGCGGAAGCTTCCTGACTTCAGCAAGCCTTTTTTTGTCATCCCGTGACAAGAATGAGCCATATATAGTCACGTCCGGGTCTTTATCTGTGTTTTCAAACTCAGGGATAGTCTCCAGGAGTTTTTCTTTGTCAAAGACCTTTCTGTCTACTATATAGCGAGCTCTCTTCAATACTTCTTCTTTTGTAAATCCCAGTCTATTCTCTCCTTCCTTGTCAAGTGTATTCAAAGGAGCGACGAAAGGACACCTGTTGGCATTGAGCTTAAATAAGCCTGTTGCCTTATAGTCTGAAAGCTCAGGGTTAGATGGAATATCAAACGAGAGGTCGAAACACCATATTTCATTCTTTCCTGAATAGAAGAGAGGAAGGCAGGGGTGAGTGTTGCCTTTTTCTGAGGCGAACATAGACGAAGTGTGGAGAAATGGTTCGTGCTTCAAGACGTTCACTACATTCTTCACATTGTCTTTATCCCTGATGTTCAAGGCCCAATCCCAAAGACGGGGTTGGTTCTTCTTTATGAGCCTTGCTACATTAATTGTAGCTCTTACGTCTACCAGGGCGTCATGGGCTCCCTTCTGGTCTATGCCGTTTTCTTCAGTAAGGTCTGTGAGCTTGAATGACGTGTATCCAGTTTCACTGTTCTTCTTGTCAAAGACCATGCCTTGAGGCCTAAGGTCTCTTGTGGCTCTGACGAGGTTCAGGATATCCCAACGGGAGCAGCCGTTGGAGTATTCTCTTTCATATGGGTCATAAAGGTTTCTATATAGAGTGGAACGGATACACTCATCATCAAATCCTATGGAGTTGAAGCCTGTTGTTATGGTGCCGGGCTTCATCATCTCCGACAGAAGCTTCTCGATCATCTCCGATTCCCTGATTCCCATTTCGTTCACCATCTGTGGGGTTATGCCTGTCACCAAGCAGCTCTCCGGCACAGGAAGATAGTCAGGAGAAAGCTTGGAATATAGAAGTAATGGCTGATCGATTACATTCAGGTCCATATCTGTTCTGATGGCTGCAACTTGTGCAATCCTATCGTAACGAGGATTGAGGCCGAATGTTTCTAAATCATACCAAAGTATAGTGTTCTTCATATTATTGAGTATTCTATCAGAGATTCTCGCTCTTTGATATTGCCCAAAGACGAAAAAACAGTAGACTGAAACAGTGAAGAAAACACTCGTTTTTATTTTATTTGTATTATCTTTATTACCTCTCTTCTCTTCACCCTGTTTTGAAGAGATTGAGACTGTGACGCTGAGTGTTATGGCTTCTTCTGCTTCTAAGCCTCGACTCGCTCTTCCTGGAGTGGAAATAGAAGGCGAGGGGTTGTTTCCTGAAAAAGTAGTATTCACTTCATCGGATGTTTCTCTCTACTATGATGCTCTTACATCCAAGCCTAAAGATGCAAGCATCATAGATAGCGCTCTTTTCGCCGCAACCCAGCGCTCTTCCCTGATGCAGCAGATACAAAGAATACTTCTGGATAAGGGATACGAGAAAGACGACTTGATTGTTGACGGAGATATTTCTATCAATACAAAAAAAGATCCCGATGAACTGGAACTGATGTTGGGTAGGGACCTTTCTTCTATTTCTCTCTCAATAAAAGTGGACTGCACATTGAAGGAGAGAGGAAAAGAGTGGAGAGTCAAAGGTGTTTTGGAAGTCTTTGGTGACAGCAAAGGAAATCTTGTAGTACAATCGAATATGTTTACTGTAAACTCATCAAAATATAAGGTTGATTTAAAATACAGACTGAAATCTGGCTGATACACAAGGGGTATCTATGGAAGCATATGATTTTCTTAAAAAACATGGTTTAAGAGCAGAGGATGTAGACTCTGACAAAGTCCTCGATTTCTTTTCTTCTGAAATGAAGAAGGGGTTGGAAGGTGAAGAAAGCTCATTGGCGATGATCGCAACATATACAGAAGCAGGAAATGATATTCCTGATGGTGAAAGTGTTATTGTTATGGATGCTGGAGGAACAAACTTCAGAACTTGTCTCGTAACATTTAACGATGGCGTGGCTGAAATCTCAGATTTCCAGAAAGTCGGTATGCCGGGTGCAAAGAAGGAAGTCAGCAAAAAAGAGTTCTTCTCTATTCTTGCAGACAACATCCAGCGCTTTATGGGTAAGAGCAAGAAAATCGGCTTCTGTTTCTCTTATGCGGCAGAAATCACACCTGACCACGATGGTATTCCTCTAATGTTCAGTAAGGAGATCAAGGCTCCTGAAGTAATCGGTAAGAGACTTGGTAAGGAACTCTTGGCTGAGCTGGCTAGTAGGGGATATGACACAGAAGGCATGACGGTAAGTATCGTCAACGACACTGTTGCAACACTCCTTGCTGCAAAGGCAGCATATAAGGGTGACGCTTCTACATATATCGGCTTCATCCTTGGTACCGGTACAAATACTGCATATGTTGAAAGAAACTCCAATATCAAGAAGCTTGCTCTTTCCGAGGGGAGCCAGATTATCAACGTAGAGTCAGGTTGCTTGAAGCTGGAACTTTCTGAAATCGACGAAGAATTTATGAAGACTACAAAGGATAGTAACTCCTATCACCTTGAGAAGAAGATCAGCGGTGCATACCTTGGTCCATTTGCTCTCTTTGTCTTGAAGAGGGCAGCCGAAGAGGGAGTATTCTCTTCCCAGTCAGTTGAGAAGCTATCTGAAATGAATGACCTTGAGACAAAGGATGTGGGTGGCTTCTTAAGAGAAGCCGGAGACTTCTCCAATCCTCTCTCTTTCTTCTCTGCAAATAAAGAAGACGCTAAGAATGCTTATATCATCATGCGCTCCATCGTTGAGAGATCCGGTAAACTTACAGCTCTCAACCTTACTGCAGCAGTAATCGCTTCAGGAGA
>JALFCJ010000083.1 GCA_022771185.1 Spirochaetales bacterium
ATGAAAACAATGTAGGTGTGGGACGCACCAAATTTAAGCGCGTGGAGATCCAGGAGGCAATAGATAAGGCGTTTGCAGACTCTGTTGCTATTGGTTCTGTGAAACGTGAAGCTGACACCCTTTAGGGTGGCGGTAGTTCACATTCGATACTTGGTGCGTATGTAACTTTGTAGGCAAGAACTCTTTCTCTGCTGTAGGTACTGTAGGCTCCATTACAAACATGCTCATCGGCTTTGCAGGAGGATTCAGCACGGGAGCGGGAGTCGTAATAAGCCAATACTATGGAGCGGGAGACAAAGAGAATGTAAGAAAGAGTGTACATACTTTCATTCTCTTTATGTTCATTCTCTCTATTGCACTCTCTCTTCTTGGTGTAGCCCTTACTCCATTTCTCATCAAGATAATCAAAGCGCCTCCAGAAGTAGCCAAAGAAGAGTATATCTACCTTACTATTTATTTTTCAGGGATATCAGGGCTTTTGTTATATAATATGGGCTCTGCCATCTTCAGGGCGGTAGGAAACTCTAGGCTCCCTTTTATTTTCCTTGTGGTATCGGCATGCCTCAATATAATAATGGACCTTGTATTTGTAATCGTGTTGAAGATGGGGACGAGTGGAGTAGCGCTGGCAACAATCATCAGCCAGGCTATAAGCGCTCTTCTTGTGCTTGGAGCCTTGAAGATAACAAAGTCCCAAGTCTCATTCAGGTTCAGAGAGCTGAAGATCAACTGGAAGATACTGTCGAGGATAATATTTATAGGACTGCCATCAGCAATACAGATGGCTGTTACATCGTTCTCAAATGTATTTGTCCAATCATACATCAACCAATTCGGAGCAGATGTAATGGGTGGTTGGACAGCTTACAACAAAGTAGATCAGGTTCTATTCCTTCCTATGCAGTGCATGGGACTAGCGGCAATGACTTTCGTCGGCCAAAACTACGGAGCAGGAAACATAAAAAGAGCAAAAAGGGGTGCCGACATCTCACTGCTATCTGCACTTACTACCACTCTTATTCTTATAGTTCCTGTCATAACACTGGCGCCTCATGTAGTTGCTTTCTTCATTACAGGAGAAGTAGAAGTAATAGAATACGGGACCCTGTTCTTGAGGATGCTCTCGCCTTTCTACCTTTTATGCTGTTTTAACCAAGTCTACTCCAATGCCCTCAGGGGAATAGGAAGAAGTAAAGAGCCTATGTATGTAATGCTCTTTTCTTTTGTAGTGGCTAGGCAGATTTATCTCTTCGTCGTCTCGAGATTCATCTCAAATACTATTATTCCCATTGCCTTCGGTTATCCATTTGGTTGGATTCTCTGCTCTACCATCATCACCATCACCTACTTTATTTCTTTCAGAAAAGAAGAAAAGAGACTAAGAGAGGACGACAGGAACACTCTTGAAGAGAGTTATGGAATCTGAAGTGACTATAGAGTCGTAACATAGAATAACGACTCCATTTCTCTCTGCTTCCCTCAGCGCTTCTCCAAACGCTGGGTGAGTATCCCAATTGGGGACAAAGTATTTCACGCCACACATCTGTACAAGAATCAGAATATATGCCCCATACCCCTCCTTCTTGGCTTTTATAAGCTCTTTGACATGTTTCACACCTCTCTCTGTAGGAGCGTCTGGAAACATAACAACTCCGTTCTTTTCTAGTGTACACCCTTTCACTTCCAAGAAAGTTATACGTCCAGACTCGTCTGTAATCGAGAAATCGAAGCGGCTGTCAGAATATGTAACTTCTCTCTTTACTTCTATTTTTTCTCCGAATAACTCACCCTTTCTTAGCCACTCTTCAACTACACTATTGGGAGCTTGGGAATCCATGTTGATAAGAATAGAAGAGTCACCGATCTTCTTTTCTGTCGCAACAAGATCAAAACGAGTAGAGCGATTAGGGTTTTCTGATTCTTCCAGGTATACTTTGCATCCTGGAACCAACAACTCTCTACATCGCCCCGTATTCTTTACATGGCACTTTTCTTCTCTTCCATCCACCATCACATAAGCGATGAACCTGTTTGGGCGGGAGAGAAAAACACCCTCTTTTATTCTTCCCTTATATTTCATTTTTTACGCCGTCCAAAGTTTTCTTAAATACGATGGATAGTATAACCGCCAAAAGCGGGAAGAATGCATAAGACAAAAAGAGCATAGGATAACCAAAGCTGTCGATAATGAAGCCTCCACATAGAGCGCCGATCATCTCGGGAAGGTTTGTTGCCAAAGACCAATATAGAGTCATTCCCAAGTCATAATGGTTTTTGTCTACATTGGCGGCAGTATAACTGGTTGCGCATAAGTGCAATGCTCCGAATGTTAGGCCGTGTAATGTCTGGGCAAGAATAAAAGCAGGTAGTCCTGGAACCAAGTACAACAGCAGTCTCACTACAAGGCCTACTGCAGAGATAGTGAGAATAGTTGTGCTGGAAAGGATTCCTTTTCTATTAAGCTTACCAAAGATGATCATGCAGAAGAACTCAAACACTGCACCTAAAGCTACAAACAGCACAAAGCTGTCTCCCAACCCCAGGTTCTCTGTCATGTATGATGGAAGCAGTTTCTCAACTACAGACTGCCCGATTCTTGTAAGGGCCACTATACCCATAAATAAATAAAAGCGCTTTGGAAACCAAGAGAAAGAGAATAGCTTTCCCTTTTCATTAACCGCCTTTTCTCTCTTCTCTTCCTTCAAGAACAAAGCTCCTAGGACAAGGAAAGGAAGGAATATCATCATGCAGGTCAAAATAGAAGCGTTATCATTTTCATGAGGAAATCCTGTGATTCCAAAGAGAACCAGTGCAGTGACATATGACAAAGTTCCCATGGCTCTTATGACTCCATATTTGGAGCTGTCTCCTGAGAGTTTTCTATTAATAAAACCATCTGCAAGAGGATTAAGGCACCAGAAAAATCCATTCAGAAGGAAAGCTGAAACTACAACTACAAGGAAATTTCCAGATAGAAGGAAAGGAAAAGAGAGGAGTATTGATAATATGCCACAGATTATTATCATAGGCTTTGTCTTCCCTCTTTTATCGGAGAGAGACGAGATGATGAGCGGCATGATTATTGCAGAGAGCTGACAAAGTGCAATAAGAGAGCCTGAAAGGGAGTGTGAATATCCTTTATTTCTGAAAATAATCTGTAAATAAGGAGAAAGTGTCGCTATAGTTGCTTGAGTCAGCATTGAAAGAATGAAGAGTTGCATAATGGAGATTATGAATAGAGGCGTCTCTCATTTCAAGACTTCAGTAAGAAAAAGGATCCTCTATTCTCCATTTGCCATATCGATAATCAAATAGCATCAAGGCACTGACATCAGGAGAAAAAGAAATCTCATCTGCACACTTGTTTCCAATATACGAAACCATCTCAAAAAGTGGATAGCTATGAGTAAATACAGCTATAAATACATCCGGGTCTTCGCTCTCCATTTCTTTCATGAAAGCCCATACTCTCTCTCGGATAGAGTCTTTGTCATCTATAGAGAGCTCATGCCATATTTCAGCCTTTAAGTATGGAACGGCTATTTCTGCTCTCTTTTTAGCCCTTATGTGGGAAGAAGAATAAACTTTATCCATATGGTAGCAGGAGAGTATTTCTTTCAATCCCTCTCCCTTTTTTTCTGTCAACGACGCTTCGTTATTACCAGTCATAAGCTCATCGTAGTCAACACTCATAACATAAAGTCTCATCTCTTCCCCCCAAGAAAAGCCCTCTCGAAAGAGGGCCGGATATCAAAGAACGTGTAAGGAATCAGTATCAACCAATAAGTGGCAAGTCTCACCGACTCTATAGACCTTTCTGTTCTTTGGATTATGGTCTTCAAGCTTTACAAGAGTATCACCAACCATAACGTGGTAGTTCTGGTAAGAACCCATGAAGCAAGAGACTATTACTTTACACTCTAGTCCACCTTCGTCCCCAAGCTTTGCTGCCTCTGGGCGGAGTACCGCCGTATACTCCTTTCCTCTCTCCATACCACCATCTCTTGTAGGAACAGTAAGACGCTTGTGTTCAAAATCTAGGACAGAGTACTTGTCACCCACTTCCACACATCTTCCTTTCAAGAAGTTTGCTTCACCGATGAAGTCAGCTACAAACTCATCTACAGGATGATAGTAGATCTCTTCTGGTGTACCCATCTGGGCTACGACACCCTTATTCATAATAATGATGTTGTCACTGATAGCCATAGCTTCAGACTGATCGTGTGTGACATAGATGGCTGTTATACCAACTTCCTGCTGGATTCTTCTGATCTCAGTTCTCATCTGGACTCTAAGCTTTGCATCCAAGTTAGATAGAGGCTCGTCGAAGAGAAGAACGCTAGGCTCGATGACAAGAGCACGGGCAAGAGCTACTCTCTGCTGCTGACCGCCAGAGAGTTGGTTGGTCATTCTCGATTCCATTCCTGTAAGTTCTACAAGATCGAGAATCTTCATTACTTTCTCTTTGATCACATCCTTCGGCATCTTTCTCAGTTTCAAGCCATAAGCAACGTTATCGAAGATATTATAGTGAGGAAGAAGAGCATAGCTCTGGAACACCATGGCTGTGTCACGCTTATTTGGTGTAAGCTCGTTAATCGGCTCATCGCCAAGGTATATTTCTCCCTCATCTGGGCTCTCGAATCCTGCAATCATTCTAAGTGTAGTTGTTTTACCACAGCCTGAAGGACCAAGAAGTGTTACAAAGGAACCTGGCTTTATTTCTAGGGTAGTATCCTTTACAGCATAAAAATCCTTATTTGTCTTTGGGTCCTTATATATTTTAGAGATGTGCTCCAAGCGTACACCTTTCTTTGTCTTTTCCATATTACTCCGCCTCCTTTAGTTTTCTGCTGGTTCCGAAGTATTTGATGAAGAGATTCATCAAGAGTACGGAGCCATAAGTGATGAATATAAGGATTGTTGCAAATGCACATGCCAATCCATAGGATCCCTTCTCTGCAAATTCGTTGATCTGAACTGTAATGAGAAGGAACTGTGGTGTAACAAGAAGAATAATTGCACTGATTGCAGTTATGCTTCTTACAAAGGCTGTAACAAGTCCGCTTAAGAAAGAATCCTTAATCAACGGTAATGTCACTGTCATAAAGACTTTGAAGGAATCTGCACCCATATCATATGCAGACTCTTCGATTGACTTATCTATCTGTCTAAGAGCGGAAATACCACTTCTTGTACCGGTCGGTAGAGATCTTACCACGAATACGATTACAAGAATCACGGCAGATCCATAGAGTCCCTGCAAGAATCCAGTATGGAAGACACCGGAAGAGAAACCTCTGATATATCCGACACCAAGTACTGTTCCAGGCACAGCCATTGCAAGCATTGATACCGCTTCAATAAATCCCTTTGCCTTAAACTTCTTCTTAACAACCAGATAGCTTATGATCATGGACAAGAGAGCCGTGATAGGAGCCGCAATCAAAGATAACATGAATGAGTCTTTGAATGCCTTAAATCCCTTATATCTCGTGAACACCTGCTTAAACCACTTAAAAGTAAATGGGAAGAACTTGTATCCCCAAGTCGGGAACAATGAACCGATTGGTACACAGATATACATCAAGATGACAAAGAGAGCGATGGTTGCACAAAAGAGTGTAAGAGGAATCTTAACACTTCTGTCTTCCATGAGCATTCTTGCTCTTGAAGCCTTACCTGTGAGAGTTGCAGCTGTCTTTTTCTCCAATACATACTTTTGGACTGCAAACATGGCAAGTGTAATCATCAACAATACGACAGCCATAGCTGCAGCACCCGGCTTATCGTAGGCACCGGTTATCTGAAGATAAATTGTTGTCGCCAATGTATCGTAGGAGCCTCCGATGATCATCGGGTTTGCAAAGTCTGCAATAGATTCTATGAATGTGACGAGGAAAGCATTACCCAAGCCTGGAAGAACAAGAGGCAAAGTGACGGAAGTAAAAACCTTAAAGCGGGATGCTCCCATGTCTCTGGCTGCTTCTTCTAGAGATGGATCTATGTTCTTCAATAAGCCTTTCAGCATCATGTAGCAAACAGGGAAGAAAGTAAGGGATTGTACGATTGCAATGCCCCAGAATCCGTAGACGCTGTTGTCGTAAATACCAAGTAAGTGTCTGGTAATAATACCAGCCTTACCGAAGAGCATAATCATAGATAACGAAAGAACGAAGGGTGGAGAGACGACTGGTAACATTGAGACCACCTTGAATAGTCCTCCAACGAACTTGTTCATTCTTACATATACTTCCACATACGCAAATAAGAGGCCGACCAATGTAGATATAATACCGACTACAAAGCCGACTTTAAGCGTATTAGTAATAGCCTTAGTAAATGTAGGGATCTGAAATATTCGTTTGAATACACTGAAGCCGAAGCCTCCGTCACCTACAAAAGAATCCACAAGCAAAATAGCCAGCGGATAAAGAATAAAAAGAGTGAGGAACGCAATCAACACTACAATGGTAGTAACCATGATAGGATCAGCAAGAAGCTTTTTCCTATCTAGTGCCGCACCTTGACCTTTGGCCATAGACTCCTCCTTAGAAAAAGAATTAGGAAAAGAGGGATGGCATGTCGTCATCCCTCTCAGTGGTAAGTTTTCTGATTAATTACTTAACCTGGAAACGTGTGACGTCGTCTGTAGCTGCGCCAGATGCTGCGAGAGCGTTCATGACTTCCTGTACATAAGTCTTGATGTTAGCTGTTGCATCTGCGAAGTCATAATCGATGACGTTAGATGGGTCGAGACCGAATTCGTAAGCGATTTCAGGCTGCTCTGCATTGTCGAGGACGAGGAACTGATAAGAACCGTTCTCTTTTGCAATGTTTACACAGTCTGGAGAAAGTGCGAACTCAATCCAAAGCTTTGCAGCATTAGGATGCTTAGCTCCTCTGAAGATAGCTGTAGCACCGATTTCGCATGTTGTTCCGCTTGATGGGATGACCATACCGATATTGTCGTAACCATTGTCGACGATCTGATAGATTACATCATGGAGGAATCCGAGACCGATGACACACTCACCTGTTCCAACGTTCTTAGATGGACCGGAACCAGACTTTGTGTAGACCTGGATGTTCTTGTCGAGGTCGACGAGATACTGGATACCTGCATCATGGCCATACTTCTGGATGACTGTGTTGATGATGAGTTTTGCTGTTCCAGCTGTGTTGTAGTTACTTGTCCAGATGAGTCCCTTGTACTGAGGGTCTGTCAAATCTGCGAAATCCTGTGGGATATCGATTCCGAGACGAGCAACTTCATCCTTGTTGTACATGATTCCGAGGATACCTGTGTAGATACCGAACCATCTGTTTTCGCTGTCCTTGTAAACACTCTTTGTGATGTGCTTTGCGTTTTCAGCTTCATATGGCTCTAAGAAACCTTCTGCAGCGAGGACGTTATATGGGTCTGTTGTGCCGCCGAACCAAACGTCAGCAGATGGGTTGCCATTCTCTTCTTCAATCTTTGCCTGGACTTCACCTGTGCTGAGTCTCTGATAGCTTGTCTTGATTCCATACATTTCCTGGAACTTTTCACAAGCAGCAGCAAGATATTCTTCTTCACAAGAACCGTATACAACAAGTTCACCTTCTGCCTTTGCAGCTTTTACGAGTTCACTGTCGCCTTCATTGGCTACAGCAGTTTCCTGAGCTCCCTGAGCGAAGGAAGCAGAGATCACAAGTGCAAGTACTAATAGAATTGCTGTTAGTTTTTTCATTTTGTCTCCCTTTTGACAGATTATCTTCAACTAACCTGTACAGAGAGATTATCAGACTGTTTTACCGGTAAAGCAACAAAAGTTTTTATTAAGTGCAAAAAAAAATGACCCGGAAATCAAACCGGGCCCTACCATAGCTGGAAAAAGAATCACATAAGATCCTTTGGCTTACGAGCTGTATTGCCTGTCTTTTCACAGTATGCGACGTGGCGGAGCTTGCCGTTCTCGAAGACACTCTTCATCTTGATGACACCACCCCACTTGCTGAGAAGAACCTTAGAACCTTCACGATGAGCGTTCTTTGATACATTACCTGCCATATCTATATTCCTCCGACATGAATTTCGACTTACCGAGTCATATTACCGACATTGCATCAATTTGTCAAACATACCTCAGTCCTTGAAACTTTATCATAAGAGGGGGGCTCTGTTAACCCTTTTTCTCGTCCAAAGAGGGATATAGATGATATTTTTAACTTTTTTTTCATAACTACTTGTCAAAGAAGTGTGAATTCCGTTATAGTCTCATCTGTCGGAGCTAGATGATAGTTTCAACATGCCGCCTTAGCATTTTGCCGCTAATGACTTCTATTTACAATCCAAGATTTTATATCAACTAGCCTGTTATATCCGTGCCATCAGGAGGTGTCATGACACTGTTTATCAGAGACGGATATTGGCATATGGATGCCATTGATA
>JALFCJ010000148.1 GCA_022771185.1 Spirochaetales bacterium
GATACTCATTTGTCTCATTGCAGGAGTAGGAGCAGGTTTTGGTACAGGATTAGCGGGGCTTTCGGCAGCAGCAGTAATCTCTCCCATGCTTATTACATTTCTTGGTGTTAATCCTTATGAAGCCGTAGGTATAGCTCTGGCTTCCGATGTTCTTGCATCCGCTGCATCTGCTTATACATATGGAAAGAATAAGAATATAGATATAAAGAATGGAGTGGTGATGCTTATTTCTGTTCTTGTATTTACTCTTTTGGGCAGTTATTTGGCATCATTCCTACCTCAAGCTACAATGGGTGGATTCTCGATGTTTATGACACTCTTTGTAGGTCTTAAGTTTATCTTCCGACCGGTATTGGAGGCGAAGGCTAGTAACAAAGAGAGAACTAGGACAAAAGCAATTATCCAGTCTATTGTCTCTGGAGCTGTAATCGGTATGATCTGCGGCGTCGTTGGTGCCGGTGGCGGCATGATGATGCTTATGATACTTGTCAGCGTCCTTGGATACGAGTTGAAGAGCGCCGTTGGTACAAGTGTTTTTATTATGACATTTACAGCACTCACCGGCTCCGTCTCCCATTTTGCAATCGGTGGCGGCATCTCTGATATCTCGATTCTGTTTTTCTGTGTCACCTTTACTCTTATTGCGGCTCTTCTTACTTCCAAGTTTGCTAATAAGGTATCGGAGAAGACAATGAACAGAGCTTTGGGTATAGGTCTCACTATACTTGGTATCGTTATGATAGTGATGAACTTCTTCGCCTAAGGTAGGAACTACTTCAAGTATCACTTGAGTCAAGTAATACTTGATGTTTTTTTCTCTACAGACCAAGTAACATGAACCCATGATTTCACTTCCAAAGGGCCCTGGAAAGAAAGAAGGAGTACTCCCTCATCTTGATAGCCCTGTGGTATCGTCGATATTCACCGCACTCCTAGAAAAAGGGGAGAAAGATAACCTAGTTTCTCTTGCTCCATTTATGGATGGCGATGACTTGGAAGGTGTGATTTCTCACGCAATAGATAAACACAAAATGGAAATGAAAGATATTATGGCGTTTGCACCTTTCTTGGATAGTGATGATTTAGGCTTATTGATAAAGAAAGCAATCAAGAGAGGATAAAAAAATAAAAAAGATAAGTATTGGCAGAGGCTGTTAAACTTATTTTCAGCAGCCTTTTCTCTTTCTTTATCATTTCACATTGTTCCTTTTATTAGTTACATTATCTTCGAGAGAAAAAAGGAGGCTATATATCAACAACGCAAATGCCATCGACTATCTAAAGTGGAGAGGAGATTTATCATTTGATAGTTCCCCTTTCAATGAAGTGGATATGTTTATCCTTTCCCAAATATCTACAGCAGATTTCAAAGGGATAATCCCTAGGGAGGGGGAGATGAAGCTTTGTGATGCCTTTGAAGAGTTCTTCAAAATCTATAATTTAAATGACAGTCTTGGTGTCTTGCAGTCCCAATATGTCATGAATATGTACAATATTATAAAAGACACGGCGAGATACAAAGATCTGTTGCTCCGACATCAAGTCATTATTAATAACAAGGAAAATGAAGAGCAGTTCAGTGCAATTACTATTGTTATTCCTGATGGATCTATTTGTGTCAGTTTCAGAGGAACCGATGACACTATAATCGGTTGGAAAGAAGACTGTAATCTCTCCGTGTATGAGACAGTTCCAGCCCAGAAGGATGCTATAGATTACTTAGAGTCTGAATTCCTCTTTGATAAAACATCCAAGATTAGAATATGTGGACACTCAAAGGGTGGAAACTTGGCAGTATATTCAGCTGTCTCTGCCCCGAAAGAAATAAGAGACAGAATCATAAATGTCTACAGTTTCGACGGTCCTGGATTCCAACCTTCATTCTTTGATAAAGAGGGATACTTTGATATAAAAGACAGAATCGTAAGTGTCTGGTCTCAGAATTCCCTTGTTGGAGTTCTTTTGGAGAGTGCAGGAAGAGTAGAAATCATTCATAGCAGAGTCTTTGGACCTCTTGCTCATGATGGCTTCAACTGGACACTTATGGGTACTCGTTTTGATAGGGAAAAGGAATTATCTGAGTTTTCTCTCTTCTTTCAGAAATTATTTAACCAGTATATAGAGAAATCTACGGAAGAAGAGAAGATTGCACTCGTTGACGGGTTATTTGATGCTCTCTTGAATAGTGGATATTCAACACTTACAGAGCTTACCGCTATGAGTCCGACAGAGACGATGAAGTTCTTTAAATCAATAAACGGCAGTAAGAATGTAAGAGAGTTTTTTCGTCAGATAATTAGAGCCATAGGTAAAGAGACAACGAAAAAGCTAGGTCTTGTTAATCCCTATGAAGATATGCTGCCTGATAAGAAATGATCAAAGTTTAGAGGAAATTGCAAAACTCGAATATTACTTCAAAAGATGAATCTTTATGCAATGCGATAGACAATGCTTTGAACATCTTAAAAGAAGTTGACTTGGTTCTAAGATATGGCCAGCGTGACCATTGGATTTTGCTCGAAAAGGTTTGGTTATACTAAAAAAAGTCTTTTAGTGCACTGTGTTGGTGAAAACCTTTGATTCTAAGCGTTAATCGCGGTTTTTGTCGCGATATCGCAGTTTTTTCGGATTATAGAAAACCAATTCCAGCAGAATATTGACCTTTTCAAGGGTTTCCTGATCCGGATTTGATGCGATGAAACTAAAAAAGTTAAGGTAATCCTGCAAGTCGTCTCTGTCGAAACCCGAATGCACCCTAAGGAACTTCTTAAGCATTGCATGCTGCCCTTTTTGAATCCATAGGGTTCTCTTTGTCCTTGAGCCCTCTGGTTTCCTTTGTAGTATGGATCTCTTCTGAAAGGTTGAGCTTGTCCACAAGCAAGGAGTGTGAGTTTTCTCCGTCATGTATAAGCTTTGAGCCTTCCTTTATGTGTGAAGAGAAGGATTCCCATGTGTGCTTCTTTGAAGGTTTGCCGAAGCTTTCCATTATGCATATCAGGTTCTTTCCATCCCAGGCACGGCCTATGCACATCTTGTTCCTTGAAAACCCCATCATACCCTTGCCGTCAGGCCTCTTCTCCGTATCCTTTTTCTTTATAAATTGTTGTTGGACATTTTGGTTTTAAAGAACACCAATCATATAGTTAAACTCAGGTATAAAAAGTTGATAATTAAGTAACCCCACATAATAATATAGCTATGAAAAAAACCTTTCTTGCAATAATACTTATTCTCTTCATCGTTTTATCCTTGTTTGCTTCTTCTCAAAAATATGTAGAAATAGATTCTAGGGAGTGGAGAGCAGTTTCATGGTTATGTAGATATGTAGGAATTCCTGGTCCCTCTTCATTCGGCCCTGTGACCATAGCCCAGTTGGACAATGCAATCAATAGAGCCGCTTCAATTATTGGTAATGATAATGAGCTGGTAGGCAGCACAAGGAAACTGATACATAGTGAAGAGTATACAGTGGATGATGGTAT
>JALFCJ010000170.1 GCA_022771185.1 Spirochaetales bacterium
AGTATGAGTTTACTCTCCTTTTGAGGTTCTTGGCCTTTCCCACATATATAACTGTACCTTCGGCATTCTTCATTAGATAACACCCAGGATTCTCTGGTAGTGATCTTGCCTGATCTCTTGCACTTTCGCTCATATTGAAAGTCTATATTCCCCTGAAAGAAAAGAAAAGCTACACTTCTAATATGAATGCATTTCAGGATATTTTTTCTTCATTACCAAGCACCATAAGAGACTCGTTGTCGTCTCTTTTCTCATCCATCCACTTTACCCAGAGCCAAAAGCTGGAGGCAGTAAAGGAAGAAGCGGATCTTGTCCAATGGAAAGAAGAAAGCTTTTGCCTTAATTACAAGAGAGAAAAAGAGAATAAAGACGGCAGAGAAGGAGAGAGATATATAAAGGCCTTACGAAAGTATATGAGTACTCTTAGAGAGAGTGAAACTGATTACTCCGGCTTTTTCCCTGAAGTGAGAAAGAATCCTAAGATCAAAGCCCTCGTAGAAGACCAGAAGCTTGTTCTATCCCGTTGCCCCTGCCCAGTGGATGGAGAAAAGACCAGATGCTGCAAACTCAGGACACTAGACGCAGTAATGCAGTGTGCCTTCGGCTGTTCTTACTGCTCTATCCAAGCCTTCTACAACGAAAACGAGATAAAGATAGTTTCAAACTTGGAAGAGAAACTAAATAAACTGGAGATTACAGATGACGTGTGGCACATCGGAACAGGCCAGGCTTCAGACTCTCTTCTTCTTGGAGACGACTACGGCACACTCTCTGCACTATCTTCATTTGCAGAAAAACACCCTGATATAGTGATAGAGCTGAAGAGCAAATCAAAACGGGACGTGTTCTCCCATCCTTGGCCCAAGAATATGGTTTTCACCTGGTCTCTCAATGCTCCTACGATTATAGAGAAGGAAGAACACTTCACGGCTTCTCTAATTGAGAGACTTGAGGACGCAGAGAAGGCAAGAGACAACGGAAACTTAGTGGGTTTCCATATCCACCCGATGTTCTATTTCAAAGGTTGGGAAGATGAATATAAGTACGTTATAGATGAAATAACTTCCCGTTTCTCCCCCAGCGATATCCTGATGATTGGAATCGGAACTCTTACTTTCACAAAGGCTGTAATAAAGAGACTGAGGGAAATGGGCGCAGAAAGCAAGGTATTGGAGATGGAACTAGTGGATGCTGCTGGAAAGTATTCATATCCGTTGGATAAGAAAGAGAAAATGTTCAGACACATCTACTCGTCTTTCCCTAAAGAATATAAAGACAATATATTCTTCTATCTCTGCATGGAGGATCCTTCTCTATGGATGAAGTGCCTAGGGAGAGAATACTCCTGTGACAAGGATTTTGAAATGGATATGAAGAGATTCTATCTATCTAAAATTAACTCTATCAGGTATTCTTTTCTATAACGCCGATATCAGTTGTTAGGTAATCTACCGATTAATGATGAAATCAAGAAAAGAGATAGAATTACTTGTTATTTGATGTACGTTGAATGTATGTAATTCATAAAATGAAATGTTTGCAACTATACTTCTGTAGAGTTATACTTCTTTAGAGGTATAATAATATGAGCAAAAAAATACTATATCATGGTTCACAACTTATCATTCCTAAACCAATATTTGGAAAAGGAAAGACATATAACGATTATGGACTTGGTTTTTACTGTACAGAGAACATAGAACTTGCTAAGGAATGGGCCACAAACGAAGGTGTAGATGGGTATGCAAATCAGTATGAGATAGAAACTGATAACCTAACAATTCTAAATTTATCAGACTATTCAATATTATCTTGGCTAGCGATACTGTTAGAAAATAGAGTATTTAAGTTATCTAGCCCTATCGAAAAAAAAGGAAAAGAATACTTAATTCAGACGTTTACGCCAGACTATAAAGATTTTGATGTCATCATAGGATACAGAGCAGATGACTCATATTTTTCTTTTGCTCGTTCTTTTCTAAGCAATACCATATCTTTACGACAACTTTCCTATGCAATGAAACTTGGCAAACTAGGAGAGCAATTTGTCCTTAAATCCGAAAAGGCATTTCAAAGCATTAATTTCATTGACTATTCTATTGCTGATAATACAAGTTATTACCCTAAAAGAAAGAAAAGAGATAACGACGCTCGACTTGCTTTTTTTAAAGAACTTGAAAATGAAGACATAAACGGTCTTTATCTTAGAGATATAATAAAAGAAGGAATTAAACCAAATGATGAACGCTTATGATGAAATATATCTGGATGATGCAATGAGAAATCTTGGAGAAGCTATTGATTATGCTGTAAATATCTGTGAAATCGAAATAAACAAGTTTATGAAGCTCTTTATTTCCAGTGGATTATCTGATGAGTTTGGAAAGGGCAATCCCAAAATCATATCTGGAATGTCAGGAACGGAGTTGGCTATTGAGACGCTAACTCGTGTCGGAATCCCTCCGTTTTTTAAGGATAATCAAGTAGATTACGAATGTTCTCCCGAATATTGGTGTGGATGGATCCTAGCATATTATCAATGGAAAGTGGGATGCACTTTTAGAGATATATTCAAAACACTATCCATGGTTGACATTCTAAGACTGTATCCTACTCTACACGAAGCATCTGAAGAGAAGTGTATAGACATAATTACTAATATGATTCGAAGTAGACATACAACCTCAAATCTTCAACTGCAGAGAAAGAAGTCCGGATATTCTCAGAGGGAGATATCAGAAAAAGCTGGTGTAAACCTACGGACACTACAACAATACGAACTAAAGACAAAAGATATTAATAAAGCTGCCGTATCTACTATAGTGAGACTTGCCAATGCTCTTGGGTGTAAAGAAGAGGAAATCCTAGATTTTGTCTGATCTTTTTTTATTTTAATCAATGGATATCACTTGAGATAATCTAAAGTTTATCTATGGTACAATCTAAAGTCTATGGTTATATTTCTTTTAATCTAAAAGAATTATAATCAACTACTCTTTTTCTAGATAACGCTCTATATAATAGAGGGCCGATCTATTCATTTCAGCCATAAACTCTGAGGTATACTTTCGTCCATAATACTCATCTGCAACAGTTCCCTCTCCATTAAATGGAAGACGTTTATGTTCCCTGTTATACTCCCTATGTCCCTTGTACTCGTCTTCCAGATCCTCAAATGTCCTTTCTTTATAGCTATCCTTCATAAAGATTGACGAGTTGATATCAGGGCGAGGAGTAGACTGG
>JALFCJ010000186.1 GCA_022771185.1 Spirochaetales bacterium
TGGCCGATCATGATGGCTACATCTGAGTCATAGACATACTTGTTCATAATGACGTGGTCGCCGCCATCTGTGTAACCAAGGTCAACAAGGTGCTCATAGTCCTCACTGTCGTGGCTTGTGAGAAGTCCGTACGGATAGAACTCATTGAAGAGCTCCTCTCCAAGAATCTGCTTCATCTCCTTCTCTGTTGCACGTGGATGGAGACCGTTTGAGATGATGAGGAGGATGTCCTTCTTCTCTACGCCTACGCTATATAACTCGTCGAGGATACAGCGAAGCGCAACCTTTCTGTGGCTTGTCGGTTGACATCCACCCTTTACGATGTCTGGGATGATGATAGTGACCTTGCTTCCCTTATGGGCAAGCTCAGTGATAGTAGGCATACCGATTGGATTCCTTATGGAGTCCATAGTAGCCTTATACAGGGAGTCCCAGTCCTGAGGAAGTGGTTCCGGGTCCTTCACTGTCTCTCCTGGGATAAATACGTCTGTGTAATCTGGGAGCTCGGCAGCCATTGTGCCTTCGCCATACTCAAAATTCAACTTCATTTGTTTTCTCCTAGATATGTCTTGATGATTTCGATGTATTCGTCTGGATAGAATCCGATTTCACCCTTAAAACGAGTAAGAGCAATTAGGCCTCCATCAATTTCATCGATTGAAGCAAGCATTTCAGCGTTGTCTGTCTTCAAGCCGCCGCCGTATACAACAGCCAGCCCATCTGTCTCTTTCTTTACAAGCTTTGCAACCTTTGTGATATAAGGCTTATCTGCAGGAGTCTTACCAGGTCCTATTGACCAGACAGGCTCATATGCGATAGCTACTCTATCTTTATCTGCACCCTCAAGTCCTATAGAAAGCTGTTCTTTTAGAACTTCTTCCCAGTTATCAAGCTCAGTATCCTTCTCTCCGATGCAATACAAAACTTTAAGACCTGCATTCTGTGCAGCAAGAATTTCTTTATTAAGGATTCTGTTTACAGCCTTTGTATCCACAACACCTGCTTCTCCAAGAATTGCAGCAAGTTTATTCCTCTCTTCACAGTGGCCGATGAGGGCATATGAACAGCCGAAAGAAACAGCGGCATTTCCTGTAAGGGAAGTAGTGAATGCACCAAATGGTCCACCAACCTTTGTATCTCCCCAGAAAAGCCCCTGAGTTCCTACTTCAATCGGGCTGTCTTCAGTCTTTGCTGAGCATGCAGGAATAAGGTGTGCTTCAGGAAAGAACATAGCAAACTCAGTATTCTTGAAAGCCTTGAGCTGTTCCTGAGTATTCTTGACGATGAATGAACCCCATTCTTTGGGATCAGCGATAGAGTTTACGCCACCCTTCTCTCTTGGAATATCGAATCTTTTGAGGTTTAAGTAAATGTGTTTCATAGACTCTCCTTATCTGAAGATTGCAAAGTCTGGATGACTGCCCATAAGTGGATCACAGTAAGCGAAGAACTCGTCAGAAATCTTGTTGGTACCTTCAATCCATTCAAGAGGGAACTTCTTCTCCACATTTGCTACATCACATAGAGGTACAAGATCAAGAGAGAACTTGAAGCCATCAGTTCTATCAGCAACAATAGATACCATGCTTCCTGTCTTACCTGCAGCTGCAGCTTCAACAGCTTTCTTCCCAACTGCATATGCTTCTTCTCTGTCCACCTCTGACTGATATGCAATGGAAGTTCTGCCGATGAGGCCTGGCTTCTCACTTCTGGACTTGAGACCAATCTTGTCCATAATCTGGCGTGAGATAAACTCTCCTACTCCTCCAGCAACTTTGTGGCCGAAACCATCGACGATGCCTGTGTCTGCAAGAGGGTTGCCATCGAGGCCACAAAGACCTTCACTTACTGTAACAAGACATCCTCTTCCCTTTGCATAAGCCTTCTCGATATCGGAAAGCATAACTGAAACATCAACAAGCTTCTCTGGCAGGTATGTCAAAACTTCACAGTTTGTGACTCTGCTAGCGAGTGCTGAAGCAGCTGTAACCCAACCAGCGTTTCTTCCCATAAGTTCAAGTACTACTACATGGATAGGAAGGCCGTTTGCATCGAGGGCAAGCTCAGAAGCATTGATGGCAGCATAACGAGCGGCAGATCCAAAGCCAGGACAGTTATCTGTAAAAGCAAGGTCATTGTCCATTGTCTTTGGAATACCGATTACCTGAAGATCCAAGCCTTCTTTTTCTGCAAGGATGGAAATCTTATTACAAGTATCCATACTGTCGTTACCACCGTTGTAGAAGAAAACTCCGATATCATTCTTCTTCATACACTCGATTACAGCTGGATAATCCTTGTCACTAAGCTTTCTTCTGCAGCTGCCGATGGCAGTTGCAGGAGTATGGGAAAGCTTACCTACTGTAGAAGATGGAATATTTGTCAAATCCAAGAGGTCATTCTTTAAGATTCCCTCGGCACCGAACTTGGCACCATAAATCTTATTAAATCCTCCGTTGATTCTAGCTGTTTCGATGACACCCTGAAGGGATGTGTTGATTACAGCTGTAGGACCGCCACCATGGGCTACAAGTATATTCTTACCCATCAGATGCCTGCCTTCTTATATCTCTCAGCCATCTCATCCAGTGTTACACACTCAATGAGAGGAGCCTTTCCATAGGAACCGAACTGAATAATAAGGGAACCGACAGCTTCCTTTACACCAGCTTCCATTCTCTCAAACAAGAGTCTTGTATCATCATCGTTGATGTTTCCATACATGACAGCATCCATTACTGGAGGAAGGAATACTCTTGGGTCGAATGCAGATGGATTCTTTACCATAAGTTCATATACAGGTCCGATAGATGGACTGTTCTTCAAGGATGGCTTATCTCTGAAGAGTTCGCGGAAGTTTCTTGTAACAGCAAGGCGGATATCTGTATCGACGTTGATCTTTCCGATTCCACACTTGGCAACTTCCTGAAGCTGCTCGATCTTGATTCCATAAGCGTTCTGAACGTCTTCACCGAGAGCGTTGATTTCTTTGACAATATACTGAGGAACAGTCGATGAACCGTGGCTTACGAGAACGCCGTCGATTCCTTCATGTCTCATGCACTCTTTTGTTGCAATAGCGATCTCTTTTCTGATGACTGTGTTCGCGCCCTTATTTGCACCGTGCTTTGTACCATAAGAAATAG
>JALFCJ010000204.1 GCA_022771185.1 Spirochaetales bacterium
TCAGCTTTGATAGAACAGATACAGGTGAAAACAAATCAGACACACAATCCTCCTAGACGTGCATTACTTCTTTTCTGTATGTTTTAAGTCCGACTTTCAGACACTCTGCCGCCAGTTTCAATTCGTTCTCGTTAAGAACATAAGCAAATCTTGCCTGACACTTTCCAAGTCCTTCTGTCCAATAGAACCCCTCGGCAGGAGCAAACATTACTGTTGCACCTTTATAGGAGAAATCATTGAGCATCCAGATTGCAAACTTTTCAGCGTCATCAACAGGGAGGTCTGCAACAAAGTAGAAGGCACCTTTAGGCATATTTACCCTTACGCCTTCAATTTTCTGCATCTCGCTGACAAGTATATTTCTTCTCTTCTCGTACTCTGCCACTGTTCCGTCTATATAAGACTGAGGGGCAGAAAGAGCAGCTTCTGCAGCAACCTGCTCGACTGCAGGAGAACAAAGACGAGCCTGGGCCATCTTGAGGCAGTTTTCCATAAACTCTTTGTTCTTTGTGACAATTGCACCGATACGGGAACCGCACATACTGAAGCGCTTGGAGAAAGAATCTATGCAGATGACTCTGTCGGCATATTCAGGGAATGAGAGGACAGAAGTAAACTTCTTTCCGTCATAGCAGAACTCTCTGTAGACTTCGTCAACCACTAAAAAGATATCATGACGCTTACACATCTCCAAAAGAGCCAATAATTCTTCTTCTGTATATACGTGTCCTGTCGGGTTATTTGGAGAACACAAAAGGATTCCCATAGTCTTTTTGTTGATCTTATCTTCAAAAGCATCTATGGAAGGAAGAATAAAGCCATTGGAGGAGCTACTTGTTACAGGGCGTAGTCTTACCATGGCTACGTTTGCAAAGGTAGCTACGTTTGTGTAATAAGGCTCAGGGATGATGAACTCGTCATATGGGTCACAGAGAGTAATGAAAGTAAACTGAATGGCTTCAGAACCACCTGTGGTGATCATTATGTCGTCAATAGTCAAATCATCGACGCCCATCCTCTTGTAGTATTCTAGAAGAGCCTTTCTCAGTCCAACTTCACCTTCGCTGAGGCCATAAGCAATGGTCTTATCCTTATAATTGTGTATAGCATCCAAGGCTTCTACAGGGGTCTTGATGTCAGGCTGACCGATATTAAGGTGAATAACATGTACACCTCTCTCCTTTGCAGCTCTGGCCATTGGTACAAGTCTTCTGATAGGTGAACACTGGAAACCTGAGATTCTGTTAGACATCTGCATATTATATTTCTCCTATTTTTACTCTGGAAGACTGCTGTCATCCTCAGGGAAAGGTGCAGAAGGATTAGCCTGTGTAGTATCAACCAACTTCTGAATAAACTTTCTGTTGTCAAGAAGAGGAGAAATGGCTCTTCCATGGTGAAGACGTGAAATGACACGGGCAAAGAGCTCTGTTACATCTGCCTGTACAAACCACTCTTTCTCCAAGAGTTCCTTTCCTTGGTAAACGGCGTTGGTTCCGATTATTCTATAGAAGATACCCTCTTTATAAGCCTGGTCGAAGTTCTCGATGGCTCCGCCGTTGAAGAATGGAAGAGATACCATGACTATGACTTTCTTGGCTCCTCTATTCATAAGCTCTCTCATGGCGATGATCATTGTGCCTCCTGTTGCGATCATATCGTCTGCCATAAGAACAGTCTTACCCTTTACGTCTCCAAGAAGGTTTATAGATTTAATGTTAGTATTCTTTGCACTTGTAGAAACCTGTGAGTAGTCTCTCTCTTTATAGAGCATTGCAAGTGGTCTATGAAGAGCCTGCGCATAGAACTTGTTCCTGTTTACAGCGCCTGTATCAGGGGAAACTACAACGATATCAGGATCAGAGAAGTCGATGAGACGTCTCAGAGCTATAAGCGTCTGATAAGATCCATGAACGTTTTCAAGTCTACATGTGGAGAAAGCGTTCTCTATTTCTCTGGAGTGAATATCCAAAGTAATGATTCTGTTTACTCCCAACTCCTCGCAGAAGCGGGCAAACATAGCAGCTGTCAAAGCTTCTCTTGAAGCCTTTTTGTGCTGTCTGGCGTATGGATATGTAGGGAGGACCAATGTAATTGAAGCCGCTCCGGCATTGGTAAGTGCATTGATTGTGGTGAAGAGGAACATCAGGTGGTCATTGACGCTTATTACCTGAGGCTCGTCCAAGCCTGCAACCTTGATAGGAGCTGTGTTCGATACATCATGTACTACATATACATTGAGTCCTCTCACAGGGTCGATGATCTCGGCCTTCTCTTCTCCGTTACTGAACCTTGTGTACTTTACGTTGATAGAGAAGTCAGGACAATGGAAAGATGTAGGAAGCTTTCCTGTAGGAATCTTCTTTGAATCCAAGTCATCCAAGAGGGTGACAGTCTTCAATAACTCCTCTTCTGTGATTCCATGACGCTTGGTCAATGCCTCTGAAACCTTTTCATAACGAGCAATATAGAGTCGTCTGAGGTGTTTCACTACTTTGCCTGTGAAATATTCTGAGCCAGGGCCGGCAATAACCCCTAACTTATGTGGTTTTAAGATACTCATTTGGTCTAAGGATACCCCAAAGCAAACATCGTGTTCAACAATGTCTCTATAGAAGAAAGAGGATGAAAACATGAGATTTCATTCATTTGGGCCAAAAACGCGTTATATAAGTATGAAGAAAATTCCATTTTTGCTTTTATTCTTGCTTTTTTTTATTTCATGTGTCCCCGGAGGCGGAGCTATTGAAGATTTGACAAAAGACTTGATAAAGACTCCTCCATCTATTCTGTCCTGCACATTGGATGAAACTGCCACTCTCACGATTTCATTTTCAGAGACGGTAGAAATAAAAGAGCTAATCATCAACGACCAGATGATTCTAAAAGAAAAGCTTGGGTCATCATTCTCTCTTCCACTTCCTTTTTCTCTTTCTCCCGGAGAAAAAGCAGGAGTAAAGATCACTATTCTGGATATAAACGGAAACAAGGAGAGATTCTATTTGACGATAAAGGGAAAGAATAATGAGATACCATCTCTCATCATAAACGAAGTTTCTATCAAGGGAACCCAGTCAAACCCGGATAGAATTGAGTTATATGTACTAAAAAAAGGTGACACGGCAGGAGTCACAGTCTCTGACGATAAATTCACATTCACTCTCCCCTCTATCAAAGTCAAGGAAGGAGACCTTATTCTTATTTATTGGGATAAAACTACTACAAAAAAGAACTATGAGCGGGATAGGGGGAAGATGACATATATATTGAATGCAAAGGCATCCTCTACTCTTCCTGGCCCCGAAGGCGCGATAATAATAAGGAAAGAAGAAAAAGGCGAGATAATGGATGCGTTTTTCTACAGCGAGAAGGGAGAAGAGGCGTTGAAAGAGGGAGAAAAACATAAGCTCTTTTCTGAAGCTAATGACAATGGAGAATGGGAAGGAGAAGCCTTCGACTCCTCTCTTGTCACATCGTCCCGTGTAATAGCGAGACTTCCAGGAGCCATCGATACTGATACTTCTGAGGATTTCTTTATTACTGCTCCAAGGCGCAGCACCTTCGGAGAAGAGAACGAATACGCCCCATATCAAGGCACATGACAAATAATGGGGCGAAAACCGCCCCATTATTAAGTTTATGCTTGATCAATACTTTCCAAGAGAGCTTGAATTCTCTTCGTTTGGCATATATTCCTTTCTTCTGCCAGGAAGGACAGCGTTGAGAACGATACCGACGATAGATGCAACTGCAATACCTGAGAAGCTTACAGAACTGAAGGTGATTGCACCGGCAGCGCTGTAGGAGATACCGATTGCAAGACCGAGGATAAGTGCTGCGATGATGACGTTTCTTGAATCCTGGAAGTTTGTCTTGTTCTCTACAACGTTTCTAATACCGATAGCTGAGATCATACCGTAGAGGATGATAGAAACACCACCGATTGTTGCGCTAGGCATAGCTTCGATAAGGGCAGCAAACTTAGGACAGAATGAGAGCACGATTGCATATACGGCTGCAAGTCTGATTACAAACGGATCATAAACCTTTGTAAGAGCCAATACACCTGTGTTCTCACCATATGTTGTATTTGCTGGAGCTCCGAAGAGAGAAGCGATGGCTGTTCCCACACCGTCTCCGATAAGTGTTCTGTGTAGGCCTGGATCCTCGATGAAGTTCTTTCCTACTGTACCGCCGATGGCTGAGATGTCACCCACATGCTCCATCATTGTTGCAAACGCAATCGGAACGATAGTGATGATAGAGGAAAGGAGGAAGGTCCAGTTTACGTTCCCGCTGAAGAATAGACCGAATACAGTATCCTGCATCTTGAATGGAAGACCAAACCATGCTGCGCTTGATACTGAGCTTACAACAGCAGCCCTAGCAGCAGGGTCAACGATGAGAGCCACAACATAAGAAGCGATTACACCGATGAGAATAGGAATAATCTTGATCATTCCCTTTCCCCAGATGTTGCAGACAATGACTACAACGATGGCAACAAGTGCAACGATCCAGTTTGTAGTACAGTTGTTGATGGCTGATGGTGCAAGGTTAAGACCGATGGCGATGATGATTGGTCCTGTTACTACTGGTGGGAAGAACTTCATGACGTTCTTACTTCCGTAGACCTTACAGATCAAAGCTAGGACAAGATACAAGAGACCTGCACAAGCAACACCTACACATGCGTATACTAGTGATATTGATTCTGTGTATCCAAGTGCAACACCTGCTGCCTTTACTGCTGCGTATCCACCGAGGAAAGCGAAGGAAGAACCCAAGAATACTGGGACCTTTCTTCCTGTAACCAGGTGCATGAAGAGTGTTGCGATTCCTGCAAATAGCAGGGTTGAACTGACGCTGAGGCCTGTGATGATTGGAACAAGTACTGTTGCTCCGAACATTGCGAACATGTGCTGGAGACCCAAGAGAAGAGTCTTACCTGTTCCCAGTTCCTTTGCGTTGTAGATGACGCCGTTGTTGTTATCCATCTGTTGCTCCTTTGTCCCACTGGTAAAGGAGAAAAAAAGGTCTCACCCATCCGGCAAGACTGCAACAAAAGAGGGCCCATTGTCCCTATATTATCTGCCTTACCGGTCTCTCTGTACCAGCTTAAAGACTTTTTTGCTGATGCATCCTAGCATGTTGCAACAAATATGGTCAATAAGTGTTGCAAAATAAATCCAAATGTCTTAACAAGATTATGAGGCGAAAAATGGAAAGAAGGGTACAGATTCTTACAGAAACGGAAGTCAAGAGAGCTCTTATGAGACTTTCCTATGAGATAATTGAAAAAAGCGAAGACTTAGATAAAGTGGTACTGGCAGGAATCCACACAAGGGGAATCCCCATTGCAGAGATTATTCGGGACAACATTGAGAAACATACAGGAAAGAGAATACCGATTTGTACCTTGGATATTACTTTCTATAGAGATGACCTGTCCAAGAAGGGCGAGCTTCCTGAAGTGAAAGGCTCCATCTTTCCTGTAGACATCAATGGAAAAGAAGTAATAATCACAGACGATGTATTATATACAGGGCGCACATGCAGGGCTGCCATAGATAGTATATTTGCAAAGGGAAGGCCAAAGAGAATATCACTCTGTGTCCTTGTGGACAGAGGCCACAGGGAACTCCCAATAAGGCCCGACTACATAGGAAAGAATGTGCCTACATCCCAGAAAGAAGTTATAAAAGTAAATATAGAAGAAATCGACGGGAAGACAGACGTTGAAATAATAGAAAAAGAGAACTAGGAATACCAAAGGATATTAAGAAGGGGAAAAATCCCCTTCTCTTTAAAACTCGTAGAGAACTGAAAAATCAGAGAGCATGTCGCTTTCACCTGTTTCGTCCTCAATGACTTCAACCTGCCCCGCCTTGCCTTTGGATAGCGGCCTATACTCAAGGTGAGTGCAGATTACTTCCATAGTGTTTCTTCTCTCCCCCTTCTTGGTCTCCCACTTGCACATTCTAAGTCTTCCGAGACATCTTACAGCCATGCCCTTCTTTACTCTTTCAAGGCATCTTTCACCTAGATCTCCCCAGCACTGGATAGGAATGAAGAGTGTATCCTGCTGCATGTTCCCGGCTCTATCGCGCCAAAACTGATCGTTGGCGAGATTGAACTTAATCAGTCGTTTGTTAGTTGTGAGACTTGTGGCCACAACCTCGGGGTCGTTGACAGTTGTACCCTCGAGTAAAATGTTGTTAAGTTGGTTAATCATATTATTCCTCCATTATATAGAACGCGTTTTTCCCTGAATTTGTCCAAAAAAGCCTCTCATAGAGGGGAAACTGTGCTATTCTCTCCAAAGGGAGAAGTAAAATGGACCTGACTGTACTATCAGTGGGCGGCTCTATAATCGCCCCGGAAAAAGTTGATTCGGTATTTCTAAAGGCCTTCAGAGAGGCTATAGTAAAGTATTTGGAAGAGAATAAAGACGCAAAGTTGATTCTTGTCTGTGGTGGAGGTGCACCTGCCAGGATCTATCAGGAAGCATACAGGGCTGTAAGGGGAAATGATGACACAGGAGCCCAGGATTGGCTGGGTATTAAGGCAACTCATCTTAACGGTGAAATAATGAGGGCTGTCTTTTCAGACTACACATCAGATCCTGTAGTAACAGACCCGACAAAAGATATTGCTTTTGAAAACAGAATCCTTGTCGCTGCAGGTTGGAAGCCAGGATTTAGTACAGACACTGATGCAGTGTACCTTGCCCGCCGTTTTGGTGGAAAGAAGGTTGTAAACTTGTCCAACATCAAGAAAGTATACACAGATGACCCAAGAAAGAATCCAGATGCAAAACCTTTGGATTCTATCAGCTGGAAAGATTTCAGAAAGATGGTCGGATATGAATGGAAACCAGGACTCAACACTCCATTTGATCCTGTGGCTTCCGGTATTGCTGAAGAAGAGGGCATGTGTGTCATCTGCGCTGACGGCAGAGATATTGTAAACACAATGAAGATTCTTAAAGGCGAAAAGTTTGAAGGAACAATAATCTCAGACTGATTTTGCTCTTTTTAACTTCAAGAACAAAGGGGAAGGATCAGCAAAAGATTGAGGGAACGGCACGTCTTGAGTAAAATCAGGGATCCAGAGGATATCGTCGTCGCTCTTCTCTTGCTCGAAGCCTTCCTCTATTCCCATTTCATCAACAATATCCAGTAGTTTGTTATACTCCTCGTCGCTTATCGGGCATAGACTTGGATCCTCTTTTGGAGGAACGAACTGACACATAAGTGAAAGATAGAAGTTATCTTTATATCGCTCGCCAAAGACTCTCAGGAACTTCTCAGATGCCCAAACTGTTCCAGGAAATACCAGGTGTCTGATGATGGTACCCTTCATTTTATCTAAGTCCGTCGTGCTATGGCGCTCTTTAATCCAGTCCATTACAGGAAGTATAGAGGAGGCATATGTGCTTCTCCCGCAGAACACTCCTGCAACTCTCTTACTAAGAGTCTTACAGTCCAGTAGGTAAATATCGATATAAGGGTCTATTAATTCCAAGCCATGAATATTTTCATATCCAGAGCTATTCCATACTACAGGAAGCTTAAATCCCTTTTCTTTGGCTTTATCAAGGGCGATAGTAATGGACGGAATAAAGTGAGTGCCAGTAACAAGATTAAGAGTGGTGGCTCCCATACTCTCTAAGTCCAGCATCAAAGAAACCAACTCGTCTATCTCCACTTCGATTCCCCAGTTCTCTCCGTCACTACCCGATATCTGGCGGTTTTGGCAATATGCACAATGGAGAGGGCAACCTGTAAAGAAAATCATGCCTGAGCCTTTTTCTCCCACTAGAGGTGGTTCCTCACCTCTGTGTAACCCAACCCAAGCTATCTTGACTCTATCACTTTGTCTGCATACTCCCCTTTCACCCTTACTTCTGTCGACTCTACACATATTAGGGCAAAGAGTGCACTCTTTATACTCATCCATAACCGACATACCCTGATTATAGTATTTGTAATGAGTCTAAAAAAGAGGATAAGAGAGAATAAACACTTCAGTTATTTCATCCCCAAAAAACTACAAGGATATTATTTAGCTTTACAAAAACTATCCTTTTCTCTTTTACTTAGTGCTGCTGGTTCTATGCCTTTATCTTTCGCATAAGCCGACAACCCGCGATAATCAATAGAAATAGATGGCATATGCTTCATTAGAATAGGCCCAGGAGTTTCACTAAGACTTTCCTTATATCTTTGCATCTGTCCACTCATAATCATATACCTCTCTAATTTTTTTTGCTGATACAGTATCAATCATAAAATGATATGGGTGCAGAATACCAACATGAATAGCACCAAACACTTTTGAATAGTGCCACAAAAGCTTTTCATTTGCAGCAAAACCGTAAAGGAAACCTTCATATCCATATTCAAAAGATTTATCTGCAGCAATAGAAAACAAATGACCGCCCACTCCTACATTCTTTACATCATCAGTAATCTCCTTATTGTTTTGAGGAGCTGCAACCATCCATGAAACGTACAATGCTTTTGAATTTGCATCTTTTTCTAAGGCAATTAATCCCTGAATATCCACAGTACCTTTTATTACAAGCCCATATACTTCACAAGAATCCAACAAAACACTCCAGTCAACATACCATCCATTGCTTCTATTTTATTTAGAAAGAAATGATTTTCTCACAATTCTAATCACTTCCGTGGGGATTATTTCTCCAGTTTTTGCATCTTTTAAGCAAGGTGTCATCTCATCAATCCAAACGTTTATCATTTCTTTCCTCTAATAGTATTATAACACATTTCTACGTTAATATTTGTATGTTTAATCTTTTTATGAAAAAAGAAAAGCAAAGAGTACACTCTTTATACTTATCCATAAACGACATACCCTGATTATAATATTTGTAATGAGTCTGAAAAAGAGGATAGAAGAGACAATGTAGAGTCAAAATACTCCTAGGGACTATTCAAATTGAAAGAAGGGAACTATCTTTATCATCATGTGGTTTGATTTTCTGAGACGAGGAAAAAAAGAAGAAAAGAAAAAGGAAACAAGGTACATTCTCGCCATTGATGGCGGAGGAATGAGGGGCATTGTCCCTGCCTTCATTCTTAAAAAAATGAATGAAGAGCTGAAGGAGCGGGGAATACTCCGTCCTTTGTACTCTTACTTTGATCTTGTTTCAGGAACCAGTACAGGAGCCTTGATCGCTCTTGGTCTTACAGCCCCAGTAGACAACCTTGGATTAAAGAAAGAAGAAGGCGAAGACTGGGAAGTAAGTGAGATTATCGAGAAAGGAAGATTCAGAAAAACCACAGAAATAGTGAAGAAAGGCGAAATAGAGAGACTTGGAGACCCTGAAGAACTATTAAGCCTTTACACAGAAAACGGAAAGAAAATATTTATTCCAGATGACGCCAAGGGTATATGGAAGCTATTGGGGAAAGTCACGAAGATGCTTGGCGACAAATATGACACCGCGCCCTTAGAGATGTTTCTCGATGAAATCTATGGAGATACACTCATATCGGAGGCAAAAGTCCCTACTATGGCTGTAAGCACAGACGTAAACGGCTGCAAAAGCTTTATTTTCCGCTCTTGGGATAGCCATGGCTTCTTAGTCAGGGAGGCGGCAAGGGCAACTAGCGCCGCTCCTACCTACTTTGCTCCCGCTGTGTTTATTGACAGGGAGACAGATGAGAAACTGACTCTTGTTGACGGTGGGATGATAGCTAATAACCCGATTCTCGCTACATATATTGAAGCTAGAAAGCTTTATCCAAATGCAGACGAGTTTAGGATTCTCTCCATCTCTACAGCGTCCCCAATGTGTATTCTCCACCCAGAGGAATATGCAACAAACCTTGAGTGGCTTTCGCATCTAACATCGGCCTATAGCAGTGCAAACATGAATATCTCGCTCGAGGGTGTAGAGAGCATAAAGGGAGTAAGGGTCGATAGAATATGGGAGCCGGTATTAGAGAAGAAAATAAAATTGGATGACACTTCAAAAGAAGCAATAGACTCTCTGTTGGAGGCGTCAGAGAAGATCTGGGAAATGGACAAAGAAAAGGTTTACTCATTCTTAGATGAAGTAACTACTGCTCCAATCCCAGATAAATTAGTATTAAAAAACGAGAATAAGGTTAGAGAGAGTCTCCCAAAGCTCGAAGAGCCTCAAAAAGATGCTCTCTACCTTCCCTCATAGAAAATGATATGTCGCCAACTGTAGAGTGGTCGCCTACTATATCGGAAACAAGCTTAATGGCAAGATC
>JALFCJ010000209.1 GCA_022771185.1 Spirochaetales bacterium
CCATGGCTTTGGCATAACCTGCATTATCGCAGGCTCAGGGTTTCTCGGCTCTGTAATAGACTCAGTATTGGGCGCTGTTCTTCAAGTTCAATATAGGGCGAAAGACGGCAGTCTGACGGAGGTAGAGGAAGAAAACGGAGAGAAGAACGAGAGGGTGAGGGGAATACCTGGTTTCGATAACGATGCGGTTAACTTTACTTCTGGCTTACTTGCTGCATCCCTTTCCTTGCTCCTTTCAACACTAGTTTGGTAATCGTTTTTTAATTCTACCCTTGCCGTTTTTTATCACTATTGTTATTTTACATTTCAGCGGGTTTTATCCCATCAGTGAAAAGATTATTTTTTAGGAGATAAATGAAATGGCAAAGCAGCTTCAGTTCAACGAAGAGGCAAGAAAGTCTCTCGTCAATGGCGTTGAGAAAATTTCCAAGGCTGTCATGACAACACTTGGACCAAAGGGTCGTCTCGTACTTCTTGATAAGAAATATGGTGCACCTACTGTAACAAAGGACGGAGTATCCGTTGCACGTGAGATTGAACTCGAGGATCCTTTCGAGAATATGGGAGCACAGCTTCTCAAGGAAGTTGCAGCTAAGACAAATGATGTAGCTGGTGACGGAACAACAACTGCAACAGTTCTTGCTTGGTCTATTACTAAGGAAGGTATGAAGAGCGTAGCAGCTGGCGTCAACCCAATGGGTATCAGAAGAGGTATCGATAAGGCTGTCCAGGATGCTGTAGAGTGCATCAAGAGCGAAGCAAAGATGATCCAGGACAAGGAAGAGATCGCTCAGGTTGCTTCTATTTCCGCTAACAACGATAGAGCTATCGGTGATGAGATTGCAAACGCAATGGACAAAGTCGGCAAGGACGGCGTCATCACAGTCGAAGAGAGCAAGACTATCGACACTACAGTAGACTTTGTTGAAGGTATGCAGTTCGACAGAGGTTACCTCTCAGCTTATTTCTGCAACAACAGAGATACTATGACATGTGTCATGGACAATCCTTATATCCTTATCTACGACAAGAAGATTTCCAACATGAAGGAGCTTCTTCCTCTCTTGGAGAAGGTTGCCCAGTCCGGTAAGCCACTTGTCATGATCGCCGAGGATGTAGATGGTGAAGCTTTGGCTACATTGGTTCTCAATGCTGTCAGAGGAACACTCAATGTATGTGCTGTAAAGGCTCCAGGCTTTGGTGACAGAAGAAAGGCAATGCTTGAAGATATCGCTGTCCTCACAGGTGGTCAGGTGATTACAGAAGAGCTTGGCATGAAGCTTGAAGATGCAGACATCTCAATGCTTGGTAGAGCAAAGAGAGTCACAATCGACAAGGACAACACAACTATCATCAACGGTGCTGGTTCTGCTTCTGACATCAAGGACAGAATCGCTATGATCAAGGTTCAGATTGCAGACTGCACATCTGACTACGACAAAGAGAAGCTCCAGGAAAGACTTGCCAAGCTTGCCGGTGGTGTTGCTGTAGTAAACGTCGGAGCAGCTACAGAAGTCGAGCTCAAGGAAAAGAAGCACAGAGTAGAAGATGCTCTCAGTGCAACACGTGCCGCTATTGAAGAGGGTGTAATCCCTGGCGGTGGCGTAGCTCTTGTCCAGGCTTCTAAGGTTTTGGAAGCTAAGAGCCTCGAAGGTATGACAGAAGAGGAAAAGGTTGGATACAAGATTGTAAGAAGAGCTCTCGAAGAGCCTATCAGACAGATCAGCGAGAACGCTGGCGTCGATGGTGCAATCGTTGCAGACAAGTGTAAGAACGCTGAGAAGGGTGTTGGCTTCGATGCAAACACAATGCAGTGGGTCAACATGGTTGAAGCTGGAATCATCGACCCTGTAAAGGTCACAAGAAGCGCTCTACAGAACGCAGCTTCAATTGCAGCTCTCATCCTCACAACAGAGTGTGCTGTTACTGATATCCCTGCTCCTGCCGCTCCTGCTGCACCAGCAGGAAACCCGGATATGGGCATGATGTGATAAATAGAATGTGGGCCTCCTGACGGAGACCCATTTCTAGTGTTGACCCCGTAAAATATCACATGCTATTCTTTTCTTCATTAAAAGAGAGGTATTTAAATGAACTCACTTGTACTTATGGCGGCTGACTCAGCTTCTTCCGCTTCTTTGACATCATCTTTGATTATGTTCGCTGCAATCATTCTCATCTTCTATTTCTTGATCTATAGACCACAGAAGAAGAGAGATAAGGAAGCGAAAGCAATGCTTGCAGCTATGAAGAAGGGCGACAAGGTCGTTACTATCGGAGGAATCCACGGTACAATCGTTACTGTCAAGGATAAGACAGTCGTCATCAAGGTTGACGACTCTGCAAGAATTGAATTTTCAAAGGAAGCAATCTCTTCCGTAACAAGTAAGGATGCTGTAAAGACAGCTCCTGAAAACAGCAAGAAGGACAAGAAGGCTGTTGAAGCTAAGACAGAAGAAACTCCAGCTGTAGAAGAGAAAACTCCAGAAACTGAAGAAAAGACAGAAGAGAAAAAATAACACATGAAGAAGACAGGCAGAATCTTGCTGGTTCTGTTGGTGGTCGTGGTTGCATCATTTCTTCTTTACCCTACGGTGAAATGGTATATGTTTACGCCCCAGACTATCAAGGAACTGGCTGCCGGATCAAACCTTCAGATTCGTGAATACTCCCGTGGGCAAGCCTCACGGGATGTTCGCGTTCTTAAGGATAAGGCGAAAACTACACCTGATGGTGAAGTAGACAAAGAATATAAGTATCTTGAAAAGAAAGCTAAAGAGATTTTGAAAGAAAGCGGGAAGAGCGTCCCTTCCAAGTGGACATGGTTCTCTCTTTTATCTGCTTTCCCTGATGAAGCTTCATTCTTCAGCGCAGTTGAGGAGTCCTACAGAGTAGAGATCATGAATGCAAAGAATCTCTCTGGCCGTGTTCTGAACCTGGGCTTGGATCTCCGGGGAGGAATGTCTGTCCTGTTGGATGCAGACACTACTCTTTTTGAAGAGAAGAATGGAAGAGCTCCTACAGAAGAAGAGCTTACAGCACTCCTCTTGGAAGATATTGACGTTCTCTCAATGCGCATCGACCAGTTTGGTGTAACTGAGCCTGATATAAGACTTCAGGGAAAGGACCAGATCCTTATTGAGATTCCGGGAGAGGCTGACCCGGAGAGGGTAAACTCTTTCCTCCGCTCGTCCGGTTCCCTTTCCTTCCATCTGGTAGATGATTCTTTGACAAACAAAGTGAACGCCGAATACAAAAAGAACCCAAGTTCTTTCATTGACGATGACGGTCGCCTTATTTCTGTAGACTATATCCCTCAGGGAAAGACGCTTCTTGGCTACTATGTTCAGGATGATTATGGCATCGAGTATATGAAGAGCCTTGTAGTCATCTATGATGAAGTGGCACTGGATGGTAGCCATATCGAGAATGCAAAAGTATCGGAAGGATCTACAAATAACGTTTCAAATATTTCCCCGTCCATTAACTTCAATCTTGATGCCGAGGGAGGGAATATTTTTTACGCCTTTACTTCAGCCCATAAGGGAGATTCTTTGGCTGTAGTAATGGACGATAAAGTCAAAAGTGTAGCCACTATCAACAGCGCAATAAGAGATTCCGTCTCTCTCACCGGTGCATTTACTCAGGAAGAAGCCCAGTCTCTGGCTGTAGTCTTGAAGACAAGCTCACTTCCTATAGAACTTAAAGTGGCTTCCCAGTCTGCTATCGGAGCTACTCTTGGAGACGATAGCGTTAAGATTGCCTTAAAGGCGCTCTTGGCCGGAGTCTTGTTGGTGATCATATTTATGGTTGCATACTATGGGTTATCAGGGCTTATTGCTGATTTTGCCCTCTTGATGAACCTCTTTATGATGATAGCCCTTCTTTCTGCCCTTAACTTTACTCTCACTCTTGCTTCTATTGCCGGAATCGTTTTGACACTGGGAATGGCGATAGATGCCAATGTAATCATCTACGAAAGAATGAAAGAGGAGAAGGCTACAGGAAAGAGTGGATATGAAGTGGTAAAGGCCGGCTTTGCCAGAGCCTTCTGGACCATTATGGACTCAAATGTCACTACAATCATTGCCGCTGTAGTTCTGATTGTTTTGGGAACAAGTGCAGTAAAGGGCTTTGCTGTTACTCTCGCTGTAGGTATTGGCTGCTCTCTCTTTACTTCTCTTTTGCTCTCACACTTGATATTCGACATATTCATTACTGAAGAGAGTTTCAGACAAGTTCATTTGGGATGGAGGAGAAAATGATTAAGCTGGATGTTTTGAAATACAAAAAGTTGGCCTTCCTTTTCTCGATCCTCTTCATAGTGGCGGGAGTTATTGCCTTTATAGTTTGTGGTGGATTTAATAAAGGAATCGACTTTGGTTCAGGATACTCCGAGACATTCCAGGTCGCACCGCTGGGGTTCACTGTCTCATATACAGGAAAGAGGGGAGCCACCCTCTCCGTATCTGACAATACACTGGTTTTGCAGTTTAGGGATGCAGATGGAGTTGAGGAGCATAAGTTCTCCTCTTCCGATTATCCGACGTCTGGGGATTTGGCTTCAGCCCTCTCTTCTCTTGGACTAAGTGTAACGGTGTCCGATTCTTCTTTGGAGACTCAGAACCTGGTATCAGGCTTTGGTTATCCTGCGTCTCTCTCTTCTACTCCCCATAGGGTGAACTTCTTCACTCCTGGTGTCGACGTGACCATTGAAGATGTCAGAGATGCAGTGGATAACTTAAATGGAGTAAAAGTCCAGACTGTAGGGGACAGAAACAAAGCCCAGTTCCAGGTGAGAATTGTCCTTGGTGAAGACGAGGGGCAGAAAGAAGCGGGGGAGAGAGTAGATAATGCCTTGTCTTCCTATTTCGGAGGAGAAAACATTGTAGTCTTAGAGTCAAACTTTGTAGGACCTAAGTTTTCATCTTCTCTCCTGAAGTCTTCTCTCCTGGCAGTATTGATAGCCTTTGTCTTGATTCTTGTTTATATATCTTTAAGATTCAGACTCTCATATGCCCTGTCGTCAATCATTGCGCTTATACACGATGTGTTGATGATGCTTTCATTTGTCGTGATCCTGCGTCTTGAAGTCTCAGGAACCACTATTGCTGCGGTACTCACAATAATTGGATATTCCTTAAACAACACTATCGTAATCTTCGATAGAGTCAGAGAGAATATCAAGAACAACAAGGGGGCCGATGTGTATGAGATGGTTTCTCTTTCTGTAAGACAGTCTTTTACGAGAACAGCCATCACTACACTCACAACACTCTTTGCAATCGTTCCTCTCGCAATATTTGGATCGGGGGAGATAAAACTCTTTGCCATTAATCTTATTTGGGGACTGGTGATAGGTGCTTATTCTTCTTCTTTTATCGCTCCTTCGCTGGTAATGTTCTTTCACAAGTTCTCTCCTATCGACAAGATTAAGGAAAAGAAGGAGGAAGAGGAATATTCCCTCGTG
>JALFCJ010000260.1 GCA_022771185.1 Spirochaetales bacterium
TTGTCGCCTCTCTCTGGAGCTGAACCATGGCAGCTTACACCCTTGACGTCGACTCTGATTTCCATTCTTCCTCTGTGGCCGCGGTAGATACCGCCGTCGGTCGGCTCAGTGGAGATTACGAACTCAGGAACAATCTTATCTACATTGTAGATATACTGCCAGCACATACCGTCACAGTCTTCTTCCTGTACGGAACCTACTACCATAATCTTATATCCTTCTGGAATAAGACCAAGATCCTTCATGATCTTTGCGCCATATGTAGCAGAAGCCATACCGCCTTCCTGGTCACTACCGCCACGACCGTAGATGATCTTATCTGTCTCATATCCTTCATAAGGATCTTTTTCCCAGTTATTGATGTTTCCGATACCTACTGTATCGATATGGCTGTCGATAGCGATGATCTTGTCTCCATCTCCCATCCAGCCGATTACGTTTCCAAGTCCATCGATTTCGACCTTGTCATAACCAAGCTTCTCCATCTCTTCCTTGATTCTTAATACAACACCCTTCTCTTCGCAGCTCTCAGATGGAATTGCGATCATATCCCTCAAAAACTTGGTCATTGCTGGACCATATGCTTCTGCAGCCTTCTTAATTGCAGCGTAATCCATAGACTTCCTCCGTTTATCTATTCTCTTTATCAGGGGTTTCCCCTATCTATAACTATGCTATACTTGAAAAACTCATTTGTAAACAGAAAATGTTGCGTTTTGTTGCATTTTATTATCTATCCAGTTCATTCCTATTTTAAGACTGTCAATTATCGCATCTCTTATTCCTTTTTATCTCTTCATTAAGTATCATCTTTACGGAGGCTTTATGCTTTTTGATCTATTCATCACATTTGCTAAAATAGGAGTCATGACCTTCGGTGGAGGTTATGCAATGCTCCCTATTCTTCAGAGAGAACTTGTTGAGAATAAAGGATGGTCTACAGAAGAAGACCTTGCTGACTATTATGCCATCGGGCAGTGTACACCTGGTATCATAGCCATTAATACTGCTACATTTGTCGGCACAAAGCAAAAAGGCATCATAGGAGGAATCGTAGCCTCCTTGGGAATTGTCTTCCCTTCCTTAGTAATCATTACTCTCATCGCCACTGTACTAACTACATTCTCAGAGCTAGAGGTGGTCAAGCATGCATTTGCCGGCATCAGAGTTGCTGTATGTGTCCTAATCTTCAACTCTGTTCTGAAGCTTATGAAGGGTGCAATTAAAGACTATTATGCTTTATTTATCTTTATAGGCATATTCTTAGTGGCTCTCTTTACTTCTATTTCTACTGTCTGGCTTATTGTGGCTTCCGCTATCCTCGGTATTGTAATAAATACAGTCATCAAGAAAAAGGGAGGTAAGGCAAAATGATTTACCTTTCACTTTTCTATGAATTCTTCAAGGCTGGACTCTTTGCTGTAGGAGGGGGACTTGCAACTATTCCTTTTATGAAAGAAATCTCTCTTAAGACAGGATGGTTCACTCTTTCCCAGCTTACAGATATGATCGCTGTCTCTGAGTCGACTCCGGGGCCTATGGGTGTTAACTGCGCAACTTATGTTGGATATGAAACAGCAGGAATACTTGGAGGAATAATAGCTACTCTTGGTCTTATTGCACCAAGTATTATCATAATAATCATCATATCCAAGATATTAGAGAAGTTTAGAAACAATAAATATGTAGACGCTGCATTCTTCGGTCTCAGGGCTGCCAGTGTTGCTCTTATTGCAGACGCCGGAGTTTCGGTAGCGGAGCTGACATTTGTAAAGTCTGGCTCTACAATACTGGAGATGATCAACTGGCAGAGCATAGTACTTGCTCTGATCATCCTTTATTTCTCCAGATGGTGTAAACCTACAAAGAAACTACATCCTATTGTATTTATAGGCTTTGCTGCTCTCTGCGGCATCGTTTTCTCCCTCTAAGCTATTCCCTCGCCCATAAAGCGAGGGATATTTATTTACCCTCTGATATTACAAACACATCTTTTACAATAGAAATATAGTTATCCAACTCATAGATAAATGTATGGCTACCGAAGATTTCTAACCATATTTTTTCACAGGAGCCAGAGGAAGAATCGAGAAATGCTCTTACCTAAAAATATATACTGTCTTTGGGTGTAGCCGTCGTCAGTCAAATATCGCCCACCCTTCTTTTTATCTCATCGTTATTTATATATCAAGAAAAAAATGTAACATCTAGAGTTGTATCTTCTCTTAGAGCTGCTATTGATATATCAGGGGTAATGTTTATTGCTTCTCTTATTGAAGAGGGAGAAGGAATACTTAACCAGATACTTGATAGGAATGGAGAGGGTAAACAGATTATTCTCTCTTCTTGTTGAGAAAGAAAAAGGCAAATTCATTAATTTCTCCATTGAATATGGAACATACCAGGTGCCATTCAATGCATTCTACACTATCAGTAAGCATTCTGTAGAGAGTTACTCTAATGATCTCAGAAGAGAGCTAAAATACAGTTTCTTTATACATTTTTTCGATTGTCTTCTAGGATAATGGTTTCGGTTACGTCATGAATACTCCCTGCTCTTTTGAATCTCTAGACACAATGATACAGCATGTCTCTATGATTATGCCATCATTTCTTGATTACTTATCTCGGAAGAACACTTTACTAACTTAAACTCCCCTAGCATGTCACCACGCTAGAGGAGTAGAATTTGATCTATCTTAAATGCCGGGGGACAGCATTAAGAACTAGTTATTTTGCTGTAACAGTCCAAGTTGAGCCATTTGAAGTTACATTATATTTTTCTGTATCAACATAATCACTTGGATCATAATTAAAACTTCCGCCCATAATATTTAGTTCAAACATATCATTATTAACAAGAGCAGCATGAGTATAATTATCATAAGCAAATAAAGTTGCAGAAATTTTAGTAGTACCATCAGGATTCTTTACGGTAAAATCTCCACCATATACATTAACAATAGATTTACTTGAATGGTCACTTCCAAAATCAAACATACATGCACCTTCAAAAGTACCACCATAAATATCAATAACTGTATCAACGTTGCTGCTTCCACTCTCAGCGATAATGACAGATCCATACTGGGCAGCTTTGAATGTACCACCGTTGATTGTAACAGTTCCAATAACGGCTTCTACACAACCACCGACAGGCCCAGGAAGACTAACACCTTCAATTAAATCTTCAGAACCGCCAAAGTATCCACCATTTATGATTACTCCTTCAGCTGCATTTGTATTCTGAACCTGACACACAATTGCAACATTATTTGAAACATATCTTCCACTCTCAATTGTAACTGCATGCTGCCATGATGTTACTGCATTGGCTTGCATCATTGCTCCACCATCACCAAACCTAAATTTGCTGTATATCTCACCGCCTTCATTAGTGTCACTATTGAAACTACTATCAATTATTGTAAGTCTTGTTTCATCAGCATTTGACAAATAACTTCCAGACCAAACACTTCCGCTTAATATGTGTCCATTAAGGTCAATAGTAGTATCACTAATGAAATTTACTTGTTCAGAACCACCAGCACCTGTCAAATCAATATCGGCACCGAGCTTAATATAAGACACGCCAGAATCCAAAGCAATATTCAAATCATCTAAACTTTTTACTATCGTAGTGACTGCAGGAACCTCATTTCCGTCAATAGTAACGGTGAGATGTGCTGCATCCATGCTGTTTTTGTTTGCCCAAAGTGTAGTTCCGGTTGCTTTACCTTCTGGATTGATTGCAAAACCATTAACATTTGCATTTGTAATATTCAGAATGTAAGTTGCACCATAGTCATTTCCTGTTTCAATAGCAGCCTTCTTCACATCAAGAGTATCATCATCATTGAAGACACAGTTTTTTACTGTCAAAACTGTTGTAGGCGACTCAGAAGATCCTGCTCCACCATACAAGAGTACTGCCTTTCC
>JALFCJ010000039.1 GCA_022771185.1 Spirochaetales bacterium
ACTAGTTTTTGGTGAGATGAGGAGCTCCTTCTTGAGTGGGGGCTCTTTTTTTAAATCTTTTTGAGGGAATATAACAGTGAAAAGTATTAGGGTACACGCACTCGAAGGTTCAATGGTCTCTACTTGGAAGGGTATTGAGAAGCTATATAGTGTTCATAAAAAAGAAAAAGAAGATGTACAGATCTACGTTCTTCCTCCAACGAGAGATCCCGATCTCAGCTTCTATAAACTCTTGGATGCAGCTGAGAATAAAGATGACAAAATTTGGAACATGCTTGAACAGAAGAAGACAGCTTGGCTGGAGCTGGCATCAGCTTCTTTAAATAGTGATGCTTCGAGGGATGTCTCAGATTATATTTCACAGAATTTTGAATCCATAAAAGATATTCTAAAAGCAGTTTGGATTCTTGAAGATAAATCAGGAGCGGCATCTGACTATCTTGAGACCATGACATCCACTTTCCTTGAAAGAATAGTTTCCTCTTATTTTGTTGAAAAGGGAGAGAGCGTTGAGGGAAGAGAGTTAGATAAACTTCTCTCGGATCATAATCCTTCCTTCCAAAGCCGTGCCGTCTTTATTTCTGGTCAGCTCATTTATTGTGTAGATGACAGAGACGCTGCTGGAAAAGAAAGAAGCGATGAAGGCTGGGGTGAATACTCTGCTGCCCTAATTGCCGCTCATCTATCTTCTCCTCTTACATATTGGAACCAGAGGAGTCTTTTGTATTCAGCAAGTAAGAAAGATGTTCCAAATGCCCATCTTATTTCAGATATGACATATGCGGAGGCAACAGAGCTCTCCTTTTTTGGTGCTCCTGTTGTTCATCCTCATTCATTTATTCCTGCTGAAGAGGCTTCAATTCCTCTTTCCCTCAGATATTGGGGAGACATAGAAGAAGAGGGAACGCTTGTTACAAGAGAAGGAAAGAAATCCGGAAAAGACGGAGTGAAAGCTTTCTCTGTTGTAAAGAATATTTCTTTAATTAACGTTGAAGGCTCCGGTATGTCAGGTGTGCCGGGTGTATCTTCCCGTCTCTTTGGAGCTCTCAGAAACGAAGGAATCAGTGTAATATTCATTTCTCAGGCTTCCAGTGAATACTCCATTTGTTTTGCCGTTCCTACTCCACAGGCATTGAATGCAAAATCTACTCTCGAAAAAGAGTTTAGTAGAGAAATATCTCTCCATCAGATTTCTTCTATTGATATGGAAGACAATCTATCTATTCTTGCTGTAGTCGGTGAATCGATGCCTGGAAGAATCGGTGTGGCTGGTAAACTTTTCTCTTCCCTTGCAAGAGCCGGCGTCAATGTCAGAGCCATTGCCCAGGGATCCAGTGAAAGAAACATCAGCGCTGTTATTTCCAGCCGTGATGCAGTTAAGGCTGAAAGAGCTCTTCACACTGTATTCTTTATGTCTCAGCAGACTCTGTCTCTTGGTCTCTTTGGACCGGGAAATATCGGAGGTACACTACTTGATCAGATTGGAAGGGAGAGGGAGAGACTAAAGAGAGAGTTTGATCTCGATATCAGGGTGAGAGGCATCGCAACAAGTAAGAAGATGCTTATTAGTGAAGAAGGCATCGATTTAAGCTCTTGGCGAGAGCAGATGGATGAATATGGTATCCCTTATAACGAAGAGATATTCCTCTCTCATATTAAGGCTTCATACTACCCACACTGGGTCCTTGTGGATGCTACAGCCAGCAAAGAAAGAGCTATGCAGTATAAATCTTTCATTGAGTCTGGCTTCCATGTAATAACACCTAACAAGAAGGCTTCAAGTGGTCCTTATGACTACTATGAGAGTCTATATGAAACATCACTCAGAACTGGAAAGAAGTTCTTGTATGAAACTACAGTCGGAGCAGGATTACCGATTATTACGACTCTCAAAGATCTCAGAGAGACTGGAGACATCATAGAAAAAGTAGAAGGAATGGTTTCCGGTACTCTCGCCTGGCTCTTTAGTAACTATGACGGAACGGTACCTTTCTCTACTCTTGTAAAGAAAGCAAGAGATATGGGATTTACAGAGCCTGATCCTAGAGACGACCTTTCTGGTATGGACGTGGCGAGAAAAACAGTAATACTTGCCAGAGAGTTGGGATATAAGGCTGAAGTAGAGGATTTGGAAATAAGAAATCTTGTTCCTCCTACTCTCAGAGATGTTTCTAAGGAAGAGTTCTTGGAGAGAATGAATGAAATGGATGATGAGATGCTCTCTCTATACAAGGAAGCTGAAAAGAAGGGCATGAAACTCAGATATGTAGGAACTGTAGATGGTGGAAAGTGTTCTGTTTCTTTATCTGCATTCCCTCTCGACCATCCATTCAGTCAGGCAAAGGGTACAGATAATGTCATAGAGTTCACTACAGCTCGTTATCATAACCAGCCTTTGGTTGTTCAGGGACCTGGAGCAGGACCAGAAGTTACAGCAGCAGGTATTTTTGCAGATATTTTGAGGTTGAGTGCATACCTCGGAAGCAGAATCTAGGAGGATTAATATGATCAGATTCGTTTCAACAAGAGACAAAAACGGTCCGTCATGTAGTGTAAGCGAAGCTCTATTAAAGGGGCTTGCTCCAGATGGAGGCTTATTTGTTCCATCCGTGATGCCTAAGCGTCCTGATGACTTTACTCTCAAAGAGGGTGTTGCTTATGCAATGTATCAGGCCATAAGACCATTTTTCGAAGGTGATGAACTGGAAAACGATTTATTGGAAATCTGCCAGTCTGCTTTCAATTTTCCTGTGCCGATGAAGGATCTGGGAGATGGAAAGGTTCTCTTGGAACTTATCTATGGACCTACCAGCGCATTTAAAGATTTTGGTGCCAGATTCCTTGCCTTCTCCATGGAGAAACTTTTGGAGAGAAGGGGAGAGGAAAAGACTATTTTGGTTGCTACAAGCGGTGATACTGGTGGAGCTGTTGCCGCTGCTTTCTGGAAAAGAAAGAATCTCAAGGCAAAGGTTCTTTTCCCAAAGGGAAGAGTAGCCGAAAGACAGAGAGCACAGCTTACTACTTGGGGAGAGAATATCGAAAGCTATGAAGTCGATGGAAGTTTTGATGACTGCCAGAAGATGGTAAAAGAAGCCTTCATGGATAAATCCATCACATCCGGCCTTAGCTCTTCCAACTCAATCAATATAGGAAGACTACTGCCCCAGATGGCATATTATGCTTATGCCAGCGAAATGTATCTTGCCCTCTATGGAGAGAAGCCTGTGATCATAGTTCCTTCTGGAAACGTAGGAAACGTAACCGGCTGTTTCTGGGCAAAGGCTATGGGATATCCTATTGAGAGAATAGTCATGGCTACAAATGCCAATAGAACTATCCCGGATTACCTTGAGAGCGGTGAATATAAGCCTAGGGCAAGTGTAAAGACATTGGCCAATGCAATGGATGTAGGAGCTCCTTCAAACATGGAGAGACTTTTCGATATGTTCCCTACCTTTGAGGATTTCTCCGCTTCTGTAAGTGCAAAGAGTGTTAGTGATAGCGAGATACAGAGAACAATCAAAGAAGTATACGAAGAAGACAACTACATCATCTGCCCTCATACAGCATGTGGAGAGAGAGTGAGAAGAGACTATTTCTCTTCTTCTCCTACAATGGTAGTGTCTACAGCTCATCCTGCCAAGTTCGATACTATCGTGGAGCCTTTGATCGGCACTAGTGTTCCTATTCCAAAGAATCTTTGGGAAATAATCCAGAAGCCTAGTTATGCAAAGGAGATTGGTAGAAACTACAAAGAGCTTTTCTGAGTTTTTTCTCCATAAACATCCGAGACAAAATAATAGATAAAGAAGAGTAATGTGACCAATGTCCAGGAAATGGCATAGGAGAGCATTACTCTTTCTATTGATGCCTTGCCCCAAGGAGTGGAGAGCCAGATTATTCTGACGCCGCAGATTCCGAATACTGTAAATAGTGTAGGAATCAAAGTTTTTCCTGCTCCTCTGAGGGCGCCGGAGAGAACTTCAATCGGAACATACACGACAAATACAGGAGCGATGGTAAGAAGAATCCTCATTCCTATCTCTATTACACTTTCGTCTGATGTAAAAAGCATAAAGCCATACTTACCGAAATTTATATATAGAGTAGCTAATAGAAGTGATGTAATAAATGTCATTCCCAAACACTCTAATACACCTTTTTTTGCTCTCTTTATCTTTCCTGCTCCATAGTTTTGTCCGACAAATGTGGTTATGGATACTCCGAAAGCGTTGACTATCATCCAAAAGACTGCGTCAAGTTTGTTGTATGAAGCCCATGCGGCTGCTGTATCTGTTCCAAAAGAGTTTACATTAGTCTGAATGATCATGTTTGAGATATTGTACATTACAGATTGTATGCCTCCGGGAAGTCCTATGGCTAGCATTTTATTGAGGATGATTCTATCCATAGTCGCCATTTTCTTTACTTCCATTTT
>JALFCJ010000047.1 GCA_022771185.1 Spirochaetales bacterium
TATTGAAAAATACTAGTCGACGTAATTGCTGATAAACTTATTAGAAAAATTGTACCGGAAGGAGAGAAAAACACAATTATAGAAGAAGCATGTAGTCGTTATTCTATAGACGTTGGCACAATGATGCGATATGCAAAGAGAAAAGGTGCTGTAAGAAAAGTAACTGGCAAAATGGAAGAGATTAGACGAAATAAGGAGTAATGCTTTGAAAGGAAACTCTCTTATCTAAACAAAGCTTCAAAGATGCCCATTATCTCAAGGGAAGTGGCTGAATCTATCATAGAAGAGATATATATCAATAAAGAGAAACGAGGAAATAGCAATACAATGATTTTAAATGGAGATGAAGTCATGAAAAATACTGTTCATCTCCAAATAAAATGATGTGATAATATTTCTAGAGAATAACTATTATTCCGTTCCCTGAAGTATATGTAGTGATATAGAGTCAAGGAAAAGGAAGCAAAAATATAGATGATCTAAGCTCCAAGAAATAGAAATATAAGAGCAGAGGGGATAGAGAAAACAAAGATTATTCAGAGAAGAGAGAATATAAGGAAGATATAGAGATTATGGCAGTATCTTTTCTATTTCCATGCCCCTTATGTTTCTCTCTGAAGAAGGAACAAAGCCCATGCCATATTTCTTTGCTCCAGCTTCAAAAGCTACGGCCAATATACCGTTTCTATATTCCAGGTCTTCGCTCATATGCGGGGCGTCCAGCTTCTTTATTAGTCTATTGGAATCGAGAATGATAAGAGGAATATCAACACCATTATAGGAGAAGGAGGAGTCCACGCCACTTCCATCATAGAAGAGTATAGTGCTCTCTCTCAGCCCAGCTGATATAGATAACGCCACCTTGCCGCTAAAGGCGGCAAAGCCTTGGACTTTGTCAGAGGTGGAAAAGGCCATGGTAGGCTCTGTAGCTGCTCTTCCGTCTTTATCGAGAGGGAAGGCGAAGGTGATTGCATTATGAGTTTTACCGTCCAGGGTGGTTAGTCTATGGCTCTCGTCAGTATTATATCCTGTAGCGTAGTATTCTCCTACATAAAGATATTTTCCATCAGAAGAACAGAAAGAAGAGCGGCATGGCACTGAGAAGTGTCCGATGAAGGAAAGCTTATCGCCAGAGGCCGTTGATAATACATCTTTTAATCTGAGAATGAAGATTTTACTTGCGTTGCTGATATATACATAATCCCCGGAGGAAGTAATACCTCCAGCATGCCCCTTGTATAGAGTGCCGTCTTCATTCTCTAGATAAACGACCCTTTCTTTTCCGTCATCTATAGCGTAAATCCTTGAGGGATTATCAGAAGAAGAGTATCCACAAATAAGAATAGTTCCATCATCTGTCACCGTCACGCCTTGGGGCACAAAGTCTCCAGAGAGACCTGGAATAGTTTCTATAGGAAAGGAGGAATTATAAAACTCAGGGTGAAGAATGTGGCCAAGAGCTAACAAAAGAAAGATATAGAGTGCTATTAGCGATATTACGACAATGCCTAAAACCTTCAGTATCTTTCTTTTTTTCATCTCTCTTCCTCCCTTAGTCTCTATCCATTCTATCGGGAATAGAAAAGAAGGGATAGGAGTTTTATCGCTAGGGGATGTTCATTTTAAGTAGCGATTATTATGTGTCATCGATATTTTGATTTCATAAAAGGCGAATCTATATTCTGTATAATATTTCCTACAGAAAACCTATCCGAGAGCACTTTGGGGAGAGGGACGGGATTTATTAATATCGTAAATATCCGGGGATCTGGGTAAAAGGAAGCGACGAAACTAAAGGGGATGAGATGTAATCTATCTTAGGCTAAAGTCTTTAGTCGCATTCCCTCCCTATGCTCTCATCGCCATTAACTAACGCTATAGTGATAAGGATTAATATCGGCAGAATATTAATATCAGGAGAAAGACAGGGCTTAAGGCACCCCTTAGAGATAGAAAGGAATATTTCCCCTCATTTATTGAGATCTATTGAAAGCGAAATGATTAAAATATCTCTCTTATGCCATATTTCCTCTCTATTAATAGAGGAAGTAATACAGAAAGGAGGTATAGAGAGAAAGAGATTATTTCCTCTTTTCTTTCTCTTTATTCCTGGATAACAGAAATTCTATTTATAAACTCCTGAGTTCTCTTTTCCTTTGGAGACGTAAATATAGTCTCACTGTCTCCCTCTTCCAGTACTCTTCCTTCTTCCATAAATACGACCCTGTTTGCCACACGACGGGCAAACCCCATTTCGTGGGTGACAACGATCATTGTCATGCCTTCTTCAGCCAAAGTCTTCATTACCGAGAGTACTTCACCTGTCAGTTCCGGGTCCAGGGCTGAAGTAGGCTCGTCAAAATAGATGACTTCAGGCTTGGTGGCAAGAGCACGTGCAATGGCGACCCTCTGCTGCTGGCCACCGGAAAGCTGGATAGGGTAGTGGTCCTTCCACTCCGTCATCCCGACTTTCTCCAGCATCGTCAGTGAGATCTCGAGCGCTTCTTTTTTGTTCATCCTTCGAGCTGTAACAAGGCCCTCCATTACATTCTCCAGAGCTGTCATATTTGAAAAGAGATTATAGCTTTGGAAGACGAAGCCTGTTTTTAGCCTCAGCTCTCTGATTTGTTTCTTCGTTATAGTCTTTAAGTCGTATTCTACTCCGTCGAAGATAAGCTTTCCTTCGTCAGCCTTCTCCAGGAAGTCCAGACATCTAAGGAGGGTGGTCTTGCCGGAGCCGCTTCTACCAAGAATTGCCACTACGTCTCCCTTGTCTATAGATAAATCCAGGCCCTTGAGAATCTCAGCTTTTCCAAAGCTCTTCTTTATTCCCTTTGCTTCAAGAATCATAGAGCCTCCTTTCTAAATCCCTTCTGATTTAGTTTCTTCTCTCCATAGGCCTGGACTTTTGTGAGGACTGTACAGAACATAAGGTAAATAAAACCTACTTCCAGGTAGAGAATTAATGGCTCATAGGTTCTCGCCACAATTCGTTGTGTCTGCATAAACATCTCGGTGACTGTGATGTTTGCAGCAAGGGATGTGTCCTTCACCATGCAGATAAGAGAGTTGAAGAGAGTAGGGAAGGCGGTACGTAGTGCCTGCGGGAGAACGATTCTTCTCATACTCTGGAGCCACGTAAGACCTATACACTCTCCTGCCTCCAATTGCCCCACCGGCACGCTCTCAATAGCAGCTCTTATTGTCTCGGCGCTATAAGCTCCCTCGTTAATGGAGAAGACAAGGACGGCGGCAGGGAACGGGTCGATGAGAACACCTAGGCTGGGGAGGCCATAGAATACTACAAAGAGCTGCACCAAGAGTGGCGTTCCTCTTATTACCCAGATATAGAACCTCGCCACCTTCTGTAGTACAGGAATCTTCCTGTACTGCACAAGGGCGGTGACTGTGGCGATGATAAGAGAGAAAAAGAAAGATATGAGAGTGAGGGGGATTGTCATCAAGAGTCCTGGCTTCAGTATCTTCCAAAATGAATCTATTACTAATGAGAGAATATTATTATCCATATGGTGTGATATTACATCAAAGAGATTTCTTATCCAACAGAATGAAAAATTCACTCCTCCTTTTAATTAAAAATCTGATGCATTCTTCTTTCCAGGAGGTTCTTATGAGAAGAAGAACATTTATAAAAGAGAGGATGTTATTTCCTCTAGTGTTGTTAATGGTAATGGCCGCGCTATCAGTAACATTTGTTTCATGCATGCCGGATTTACCATCAGAAGACGATATTGTGATCACACCCCCTAATCCCGACCCTCTTCCTGGGGACAAGGAAGAGGAGCCGGAACAACCTAAAGCTTGGGTGTGGCATAAGACTGGCTCATACCCAGAATCTTTGGCCTTCGAAATTGCTGAAGATGAAAAGGGAGTTCAGCTTTATGTCGACGGAGTGAAATCCAGAGTAATCCAGGATGGGGACAATTTCATTATCATCGCAGAGAGAGTAAATGTATCTGCAAAGAAGCTGGATGGTGAGTGGAAAGTATACATTGATGATACCGAGTGCGGTTTCTTCAAGTATGAGTGATAAAGGAGGTTCCAAAGGGTAATGTGATGTGAGAGATGGGACTTTTCGATAAAATGGATTAAAGGATAAAGCTAAGAGCAAGTGATAAGGAGTACCTCGATTGGTCCCATCTCTCTATCCATTATTCGTCCCGCTAAGAAAGGAGACTGCAGTAAGAGAGTAAAGCCTGATAACACATGGACTGAGACAGACTCAAAGGCAGAAAGATTATATATGTGTTGAAATGGTGGTTATAACCACAATGCTCTTTTGTTGTTAGGAGTAGACCTGAAGGCTCTGAGGCAGAGGAGTAATCCTTTGCCTCTTTTCTAGAGGATAATACAAATAGTATTTGTGATAAGAACAAGTTGGAGTAGACGATATAGAGGCATAAAGAAGCCTATTATTAGTGAAGAGATCTTAGAGAAGAAGATGCGAGAAATCACAAAAACTTCTTATTGTTATAAATAAGGCTAAAAGAAATCGAGGCAGAGGAGAAATCCTTTGCCTCATTCTTCAGAGGATTATCCACCCTCTCATCTTTCTTTCTCTATAAGAGAGCCAGAACAATCTCTCTACTAGAGGCTCTCTTATAACCTTTCCTTTCTCTCTTTTCCTCTCTCGAGTAAAGCCCAATAGGCTCAATATAAGAGAGATAAACCAACCTGTGTAATAGAAATATGATCTTGTTCTTTTCATAATCAATTGTACCATATATTTATGATTTTGTGTTAACTAATTCTATATATTTTAAATAATTAGATATGGTTAACTAAAATGATTAGCAATGAAGAAAACCTCATATTGGGTTATGAAAAGAAGAGTAGTCTCTCGATCTAAAGAGCTAATGTGTATGAGAGAAAAAAAAGATAAAGACTATGACAAAGATATAGAGAGAAAGGAGTCGTAAACTATGATTAAATGAGCCTTTTTCAATAATTAAAAGACTTAATAAACATAACTAAACTTATTTAAGAATCATATTGCTATTTATAGAGGTAATATAATGTTGCATAAAGAGAAAAATTGAATCATACTTTCAACACGGCACTATACAAAGAGTATAGTTGTTAGGGGGAATGTTATAATGGAAAGAGCGGTGCATAATATAATATGTACGTCATCTGATATTTTGAGTTTAACTAGTATAAATACCATTATCCTTTCTTCCCTTAATTTAAAGACAATAAGATAACTACAGGTCAAGCTTAGCTTGTCCTGTTTTCTTTTTGTCTTTTTATAGCCTGTGGTGTATTGGACTCTGCTTTTGTGGAGCTTTACTAAGTAGGTGACCAGAAAAAGAAAAAGCCACCAAGTGGGGGTAGGGGGAAGTATTGAAAAGTGCCCTCCCCATTGGGGAAGACACTAAATCTAAAAGAAAGCCATCAAGAAAATATAGGGGGAGTTGGATTTTAGCTTTCTCTGATTTCAATTCGATTGCCGTTATTAATCTCACGGCATCTCTCGAGAAATGAGATGAGATCCACATCCAATGCCTCGAGAATACGGGTGAAAGAAGAGAAGTTGATGGAGCCCTTACTCTTGTAGTACTTCTGGTAGTTGGCTCTATCCATCTCAATGGACTTTGATAAGGAACGCTTACTGATGTTCTTCTCTTTTCGTATTGAATCCACTGCCTTCATGATCAGTGGAAGGGGAAGATTATCAAGAGCCTCCTCGGGAGTGATCTTGTATTCTTTGTCTTCCATGAGATAAAAGAACTTATCGATATTGGATCCGCTTCTATGGCACTCTCTTTCAAGAGTAGATAACATGATGAACTCTTTGTTCTTAACGTGATTTACCTTAAGGCCATAGTAATCGATGGTATTGAGAAGCTTGTTGTAGTAGTTGTTCTTACTCTCCATATCGCTTCTCCTTCCATCCGGCTTTTTCTTCAAACAGAGACATTGCTCTCTCTGCTTTGAGTGACGAGTAGAGATCAATGATTCTCTCATACTCATCTTCCTTTCCACTCGCTAGATAAAAGAGTTCATTTATCAACGGGGGGGGGGGGTACACTTTTTTTGATTTCTTCATTTGTAATCTCCTATATTATTTAGAACGCGATTTTTGAAGAAAATGACCAAAGAAAGACAGAAAAACATGAAAAAGATTCTCCTTTGGTCATTTTCAAGCAAAAAACAATAAATAAGAGAGATGGTAGAGTAGGATAAATAGATGTCGTTTCATTTATTTCTCTCTTATTCATAAGGCTCTCCTTTTAACCTCGCTTTCTATGTTATGTGGGTATTTGTCTTTTAGGGAGGGGTGGAAATTTTCTTTTTCTCCCTATAGAGAAGAGTCTAAAAGAAAGAAATCGAGTAGGCTCTCAGAGTGGCTGAGAACTATAAAATGAGAATCTTTTTTAGAAAGAAGTAATTGGTGCTGGAAAAGACTGGAGTCTTATCTAGTAGAACGATTGGTTAGGCTTATAAGCCTTAAAACAAAAGATATGACAGAGAAAAGAAAAACCTATTCTGTTCTATTGAACATGATGTTGAAATAATAAGGTAATACTCTCTGCAAAGTATTAAAAACTATATCGGGGGAGATATGAATACAGAGAATAATGAAACTGAAAGAAAAGGCAGGATTCGATGGGCTCTTGTCTTATATGATGCAATAATAACAATTGGGGTAGAATTGGTATTTCTACTCTTCTACGGAGGTACTGCCAAACTCGATACCATGAGCTTCGTTACTCATGCCTTATTGGTGTTATTATCAGTAATAGGATTCAGATTCGCTTTCGGTGTCTATTACACCATATGGCGTTATGGTGGAATCCAGAACTATATGAAGCTCATGGTTTCCGATCTCTTCGCTTTCCTTATTTATCTATTATTCGGCAGATTCATCGTGCCAATTAAGAGAATCTCGATTGTAACCATGTTCGCCATGGTTTCTATGATTCTCTTATTGTCACTTGTAATGAGAATGACATATCGCTACGCATTTAAGTGTGGCGATAAAGACACTGCCTTCGGTAGATTTCTTTTATGGATTCTGAAGACATTCGGTGGAATAAACATCATAAGGTCTCAGGAAGTAAGAAGAATAAAGGTTGCTATCCTTGGAGCTGGAAACCTTGGAAACACTCTATATAGTGAAATAGGCATGGATGATAGAAGCCCCTATGAAGTGAGATGCTTTATCGACAGCGACAAGGAGAAGGTAGGACGCTTTATCAACGGATGCAAGGTGTTGGATGAGAACAACCTCTCTCCAGAGCATCTTATCCTGGACTACAATGTACAGGAAGTCTTCTTCGCTGTACATGATTATCCTCAGGATAAGATGAGAGCCTTATATGAGAAACTCAATAAGGCTGGCATCAAAGTAAAGAACTATGACATCCCTCATATGGCTTCTGGTAACGGAAAGCCACAGCTGAAGGAATTTGAGATCGAGGATCTCTTATTCAGGCGCCAGGAGACTATTACAAATGAGAAGACTTCTCTCTATTACAAGGGAAAGACAGTTCTCCTCACCGGAGGCGGCGGCTCCATCGGTTCCGAGCTCTGTAGGCAGATTGCCAGAATGAACCCTAAGAAACTGATCATTCTCGATATCTATGAAAACTCTGCCTATGATATCCAGCAGGAACTGAAGATGAAGTATGGCAATAAACTCGACCTCTCAGTTGAGATCGTATCTATCGCCAACAAGAAAGGTCTCTCCAGGGTCTTTGAGACATATAAGCCTGATATCGTAATCAACGCAGCTGCTCATAAGCATGTTCCTCTCATGGAACATAACTGCATTGAGGCAGTAGAGAACAACATCTTCGGATGCTTGAATATCATTGAGCTCTGTGAAGAGTACGGAGTCTCAAGATTCATGATGGTCTCTACAGACAAGGCGGTAAACCCTACAAATGTCATGGGTGCTACAAAGAGAATGTGTGAGATGATCATGCTCGCTTATAGCACAAGAGGAAAGGTAAAGTGCTCTGCAACCAGGTTCGGTAACGTCCTAGGATCTGCGGGAAGTGTCATTCCTCTCTTTAAGAGGCAGATAGCTGCGGGAGGCCCCGTCACCATCACTGATAAGCGTATCATCAGATACTTCATGACTATAAGAGAGGCAAGCCAATTAGTCCTTGAATCAGGCGCCATGGCAGAGAACGGAGAAGTCTTCGTTCTTGATATGGGAAATCCTGTAAAGATTCTGGATCTTGCAAACAATATGATCTCTCTTATGGGAGCAAGGAACATAGAAATCGTTGAGACAGGCCTGAGACCTGGGGAGAAACTCTATGAAGAGCTCCTTGTAAGGAAAGAGGAACTGGAGAAGACAGATAACGACCTTATCTTCATCGATAAAGAGACTCCTCTCTCAATGGAGGAACTACAGACTAAGATGAATATTCTCAAGACTGCTATAGATACACTAGACGATGACGGCGTAAGAGAAGCACTGAGAAAGGTAGTTCCTACATTTAGGCGTCCTGAAGACGTAAACAGAGAGAGAATGGAGATACAATAAAGAAAAGAGGAGACACAAATACGCTTATATGGGTGAATACCAAAGTATCGGTGTCTCCTTCTTCTTTTTGCTTACCTTATCTCAACACTATTTGAAAACATTCAGTTAATATTCAGCATCGGTCTCTTTGGATTTGATGATGGATATAAACCTAAGTTCAGAAGAGGTATGTGGTAGAAACCTTTATATCTCAAGGAGAGAATCAACACAGTGTTGGGCCTGAACAGTAATACAGGGATATAATATTCATAGACGCAATATATGCTACTGTTGACATTAGTCCCTATCCACTCATCAACCACTATTAAAGTGTGTATTTATAAGCACACCTGTATAGAAAAAACAGACCTCTCGACCTAACTCCCTAATCATCTATCTACCCTTATATCGATCTCAATGCCTAATCACCTGTCTACCCATCTTCCTATATTTTTCTACTTGTCATTTGAAGAGTGGGACGTGTTGAGAAAGCACTCCACCATAGGAGTGGAGGAGAAGAAAAGCGTGGTGTGGGAATGATGAGGATGAGTAGGTGTAAAAATAAACATCACAACGAAAGAATTAATATTATAAGAATAGACCAGAGGATAAGGATATGTTTAAAAGACAATTTGGACCATTTGATCACAAGGTATGGCTGGCAAGTCCAACTATGCATGGTGAAGAATTAAAGTATATAACCGAAGCATACGAGACTAACTGGATGAGCACAGTTGGTAAGAACATAAATGAAGTTGAGAGAATCGCTGCTGAAAAGGCAGGGGTCAATTATGCTGTTGGTCTTTCTGCTTGTACTGCTGCTCTCCATCTGTGTGTAAAACTGGCTGGTGAGAAGTTATACGGAAAACCGCCGATTTCTCACGGTGCACTGGAAGGTAAGAGGGTATTCTGCTCCGATATGACCTTCGATGCAACTCTGAATCCTGTTGTTTATGAAGGCGGTATTCCTGTCTTTATTGACACAGAGAAAGACAGCTGGAACATGGACCCTGTTGCGCTGGAAAAGGCTTTTGAACACTATCCAGAGGTTAAGCTCGTGGTATCTGCAGAACTCTATGGCTTCCCTGGTCGAATGGATGAGATTAAGAGAATCTGTGAGAAACATGGAGCACTTCTCATTGAAGATGCTGCCGAAGCCATGGGTGCAACTATCGATGGCAAGCAGTGCGGCTCTTTTGGTGATTATAGTGCTGTTAGCTATAACGGCAACAAGATCATCACAGGTTCTGCTGGTGGTTGTTTATTGACGAATAGCATAGAAGATGCGAATAGAGCCAGAAAGTGGAGTACACAGGCTAGAGAAAACGCTCCTTGGTACCAGCATGAAGAGGTTGGTTACAACTACCGTATGAGCAATGTCATCGCTGGAGTGGTGAGAGGACAGTATAAGTACCTAGAAGAGCATATTGCTCAGAAGAAAGCAATATATGAGAGATACAAGGAAGGACTGAAAGACTTACCTGTTCAGATGAATCCAATTACAGAGGGTACTGAACCCAACTACTGGCTCTCTGCCCTCATCATCGATGAAGATGCCATGTGTAAGCAGGTGAGAGGGGAAGCGGATGTATGCTATAGGCCGGAAGAAGGCAAGTCCTGCCCTACAGAAATTCTAGAAGCGATAACTTCTATCAATGCAGAAGGTCGTCCGATCTGGAAGCCAATGCATATGCAGCCAATGTACAGAATGCATGAGTGTATTGGAAGAGAGGGTACTATCCGCTGCCGTACCAATGCTTATATCGCTGGTGGCGTTGAAGATGTTGGTGCTGATATCTTCCAGCGAGGTGTATGCTTACCGTCTGATAACAAGATGACTGCAGAAGAGCAGGATAGGATTATTGAAGTTATCAAGGCTTGTTTTGATTGATGGGGAAGAACAGGGTAAGAGTAGTAGCCTTGGTTCTACTGGTTCTCTACATAGGTTTCATCATATACACAACACTTTTGTGTAGAGAACCGAAAGAATACAGGGAATATAACTTTCAATTGTTCTGGTCCTATCAGAGGTTCTTTGATGATGTCCGGCCACAGGGACAGCAGATACTACTGAATATCCTATTCTTCATACTATTTGGTGCTCTTGTTCCATTTTGCGTAGATGACAGTTGGAAGAGAAATCTAGTTTTCACAGTAGCTTCAGCCTGTCTTTTATCCGGAACAGTAGAGTTCCTTCAGTTGTTATATAGGCTTGGTTTTGCCGAGTTTGATGATGTGTTTGATAACACGATTGGTGCTGCGATTGGTGCCTTTGCTGTGTTGATGTTGGGAAGAGTTAAGAGGGGAAAGTAAATGTACGCTAAGTTTTTTAAGCGTTTTTTAGATTTTATATTAAGCTTGTGCGCTGTGATTGTATTGTCACCGATTCTGCTGGTACTTATCGTCTTGGGCACTATCTTCATGAGGGGAAATCCATTCTTCTTCCAGGAACGCCCAGGTAAGGATGAGAAGATATTCAAGCTCATTAAATTCCGCACCATGGACAACCGGAAAGATAGGGAAGGCAATCTGCTACCTGATGAAATCAGGCTAAACAAATACGGCAGATTCCTGAGAAGCACAAGCCTCGATGAACTTCCTGAGCTTATCAACATTCTTAAAGGTGATATGTCAATCATCGGCCCAAGACCACTTTTAGTCCGTTACTTAGACCGATACAACGAGGAGCAGCATCACCGTCATGATGTCAGACCAGGTCTAACAGGATATGCACAGGCACATGGAAGAAATGGTGTGTCTTGGGAAGATAAGTTTGCAATGGATGTCTGGTATACAAAGCACATTACCTTTTTAGGTGATGTGAGGATTATCTGGGACACAGTGATGACCGTGTTGAAAAGAGACGGCATCAGTTCAGAGACATCCGCAACGATGGAAGAATTTATGGGGACTCCGGTTGGAGTGGCAAGTACATGGAGGGCACCGTATTAATGAATAATAAAATGAATGAGATACATATTTTAGTAACAGGTGTAGGACGCCGTGTTGAACTGCTTCAGGCATTCAGACAGGCTGCTCTGAAATTGAATATAGATTTGAAAATTTATGGCGCTGATATGGCTGGTACTGCTCCAGCTCTTGCGTATTGCGATTATACAAGAAAAGTATGTGCTATGCGTGACCCACGGTACATTCAGCAACTGGTTGATATTTGTATGGCGGATAAGATTGATCTTGTTATGCCAACCATTGATACCGACCTTCTGGTTCTTTCAAGAAATGTGGAGAAGTTTGAAAAGGTGGGGACAAGAGTTCTTATCAGCAAACCAGACAAGATCCTGATTTGTCGAGACAAGAATAACACAGGAGAGTTCTTTGAGTCCTGTGGCTTGAAGGCTCCAAAAACATATAACGATTATAAATCGTATCCTGGTTCATACCCTTGCTTTATTAAACCGAAGGATGGGAGCAGTTCCATCAACGCATTTAGGGTGGAAGATGAAGAAGAACTGGAAGTCTATGCGGGACAAGTTGAAGATTACATCATTCAGCCCTTTGTCGAAGGCAGAGAGTTTACTATAGACATCTTCTGTGATTTTGATGGTAATCCAATCTATATAACTCCACGCGAACGTGTACAGGTTAGAGCCGGAGAAGTGTTGAAGACACAGATTTACAAGGATGAAACCATGATTGAAGAGGCTAAGAAGCTGTGTGAAGCATTCAGACCATGCGGACCAATGACTGTCCAGCTGATTCAGGACAAGAACACAGGGGATAACTACTATATTGAAATCAACCCTCGCTACGGCGGTGGAGCACCTCTCAGCATGAAAGCTGGAGCAAGAAGTGCAGAAGTGTTGTTGACTTTGCTTTCCGGAGGTGCGGTTGAGTACCAGGAGAACAGTTGTAATGGAGCTATTTATAGCCGTTTCGATCAAAGTGTCTGTATTTCTGAGGGTGACGATACCCAGCCAATAAAAGGGGTAATATTCGACCTTGATGACACGCTCTATAGTGAAAAGCAGTATGTCAGAAGCGGTTACAAGAAGATTAGC
>JALFCJ010000275.1 GCA_022771185.1 Spirochaetales bacterium
TAGAGTGCTTCTTTTAGCGCCTTCTTCTCCAGGAGTGGAAGTAAGCTCTGTAAACTCAGGGCCTATTAGTCCAGTCCTATTTAAGTCTATATCTTCTATTTCGATTCCTTTTTCAATGATTCTTTCCTTGATATAAGCTTCAGCTCTTTCCATCCTTTCCATTGCATTTCTTTGCGTTTCCTCATATTCTCCTACTTCTCTATTGGCTAGGATTAAAGTAAGAAAGAAACCGAGAATAAGGATTAAAAGAGAGGATATGAGATATATCTTCCTTATCTTTGTGGGTTTATGTTTCATAGCATTCCACCCAACATGGATACTAGCTTCACAACCAATGTTACAGCAGAGAGAGAAGCCAGTGTCCTGATTATTCCTTGCTTCTCCATGTCGGATGCTATAAGACCAGGAATGATGTATCCTATGATTCTTATGTCAAAAGGAAATGATGAGAGATAGAAATAAGATTTCTCAATGACAAAGACACCGAAGATGGAAAGAAGAATAGAGAGCATAAATCGTCTCCTTCCATAGAGAATGAGAAAATGCCTTGAGAGACGAAGAAGGAGAGCGATGAGGATGCTCATAAGGAGGGTGGAGAGTATTCTTAACGGCTCTCCAAGCCAATAACAAAGGTATCCCGCGCTGATCATTCCCCCAGTGAGGATTCCTGTCAGCTCGGTTGTTAAGAAACTAAATATGACACTTAGTGCAACTGTTGAATAAAGCATCAGTAATCCTCCCGGAAGATAGAAATCAGTCTTTCGCCGTCTCCCTTTATATTTCCGATTCCTATGTATAGTTCGTTTTTATTGTTCTTTATCTCTTTCCCTATTTCTTCTGGAGAAGAAGGGTAGGCTTCTATTTTATGTCTTCTAAGATACTTGGATACTTTATTAGGGTAATCTCCAATAATATAGACTTTAAGGGAGAAATCTAAACTCTCCAACACTTCTTTAAGTAGTATTATTCTGTGTTCCCTGTCTTTTCTGTTGTTGAAGATTACAGCTATATTTTTATCAGGATACTTCTCTTTATTTTCTCTTATAGTAGATTCCATGCACTCTTTGTCGTTGACGCTGAAAGATGGAATAAGGATAGAACCGTTTTTCCCTTTTATTTCTTTTAAGAGTCCAATATCTGGAGGAATCTTATCTTTGGCTATATTCATTATGTCTTCATTTATTCCTAAGTCTTCTAGAACTTTTTGAGAGAGAACCCAAGAGGAGGGATGAATAGGAATAGATGAAGAAATAGGAGCATTTGTATTTGAGTAATCGACTCTTTTTACTTTAAATCCAAAGTCATTATAAAGGTTATCGGTAGTGTATAAGATGGCATCTTTAGGGACACTTCGAGAGAGACACCATGCTGTCTCTTCTTGTGTTTTTCCCATTTGGGGAACATGGTCGATAAAAGTATTTGTGATTACCACGATATTAGGGCGAACGAGAGTATCTCTCATTACTCTTTGGTTCTCTTCCTCTAGGGCCATGCACTCAACGACGACTGCCTCTACTCCTTCTTTCGCTGCTAGAGAGAAGAAAGGAAGCATCTCCAATATCCTGGCTTTTCTCTTTCTCTCTATTTTCTCCACTCTTCCGTCACTGTGGATTATCTCGAGGCTACTACCGCTAGTTCTAGAGACAGTTTTTATTCCTTTTTCCATTAAAGAATATGCTATTAGGCGAGTGACAGTCGTCTTTCCTCTTGTTCCGTTGACGAGTATTCTTAATGGGATTTTCTCAATGTTTTTCCTATGGTTCCTGTACTCAAATAGACCATAGATAATTAGACATATAAATAAGACGAAAGCGATCAGCATATTGGAACCTAAAAAATACTAACATATGTGTTTTTTTGAAAAAAGAGAAAATCTTAAAAATTCTTATTGATAATTATTATCATTAAGATATAATAACTATAATGAATACGGTTAGACGCAATACAAAACAGCTTTCGATTATTCTGGACACCATCAAAAGGATGCCTAGACATTTCACAGCTGAAGACGTCTACAAAGAAGTCAAGAAAGAGAATCCAAGCGTTGGACAGGCCACTGTTTTCAGAAATATGAACAAAATGGCGGAGGAGGGGATTTTGCTACGAATCGAGGTCCCGGGAGGTGCCAGCAGGTATGAGCTGATTGCACCTAAACACTATCATGCCAAGTGCATGGTTTGTGGGAATCTGTTTGATGTAGAGATGGATTATATACCGGATCTGGAGAATAAGATTAAAGATGCCCATGGTTTTGTTTTCTCAGGTCATGACATTATTTTTACTGGCATTTGTTCATCCTGCAGAAAAAAGCAGGATGAAGAAGAATAAAGGAGGAAGAAAATGAGAAGTATTACAACACTAAGTCTGCAGTATGCACACAGATTTTATGGTTTCAAGGGAGAGGCCCAGTATCTTCATGGTCACACAGGTGAGTTGACAATTGAAGTTGAAGATACAGTAGAGAAGGGCGTAAACATGGTTTTTCCATGTAATGAGATACAGAAGACAGCTTGGGAAGTATTGAAGAACTTCGACCACGCTTTGATTCTCAGGGAAGATGATCCTCTTCTTCCTGCTATTCTCGATGTCTATGAGAAGCAGGGTATAAGAAATGGTGCTCCAACAAATAAGATGAAGGGGCCAGCTTTTGAAACAGAGCTTGCAAAGGCATATCCAGAGTGCCGCTTGGTCGTTACTAAAGAGACAATGACAGTAGAAGGCATGATAAAGATTGTCTACGACCTCTTAAAGGACAAGCTTAATATTGCTAAGCTTACATTCACCAGTGGCGTAAATATGGCAACTGAAGAGTATGATGTGTCAGGAACAAAGGATCGTTGTCCTCTTTGCGGCATTGCTCTTAACGAGAATGGCGTATGTCCTAAGTGCGGATATAAGAAAGCTTGATAGTGTATTTCTTTTATGAGGAGGGCGGGGCGTTGCTTCGTCCTCTTTTGCATACAAATATAGACCGATATGGTTGAAATTGAATTCTTCTGATTATTTTATTCTGTTCAATTACTCACTCCGGGATTATTACTATAAAAAGGAGAAAAGTATGAAGAATTTGCAGAAACCTATATCATTTCTTTTTCTTATCTATTTTGTAGTACTGTTTATCGAGAGGGCACAGAGTCTATATCGTTCGTATTCTCTCTCAAGAAAAGAGATGTTCGCTTCTTCCTTCGACATATATGTAAACATAGTGACAATGATTTCTCTTTTGTCATTTCTCGTCCTCATTTGCTTCTGTAATAAAGGGTTTTGGGTTTCACTTGTATCAAAAGAAGCAAAAGTTAATTACTCTATGCTGACTCTTACTGCAGGAGTTATTCTCGTCTCTGGGATGGTTCATACCGAATATACAATTCCTGGAATTCAGTTTGCGTCATATGGAGCGTTGATCGTGGCTATGGTACTTAAGACAATAGAGAAAACAGGAGATGGAGGAGACAACCTCTTGATGTGGTACTCACTTATTTATAGTGTTATGTTCTCTATGGCTATTCCTGTTGTTTATAAATCAAGTATAGACAAGGCTGCTTTGTTCCACACTATTGAGGCAGTAGTATCACTTTCTTTAGTTGTTGCCTTTACATATATGCTAAACAGAGTATTCCTTACCAAGGCAGATGACCTAATGTCTCTTGTTCCATTTTTGATTATGCTCATTGGTGATACTCTAGTTCTGGCATTACGCTGGAAAGAAAGCGTCAACAGCTTTGTCTTGATATTTGCATCTATCTCAACTTTGATGTTTGCCTTAGGACGGATTTTGATCCACTGTAGAGCATAGTTTTTCTTGCTCTTATCACCTAAAGGGTACATAATCAACGCGCTATGGCAAACGGTAGTGAAGATTTAAGAGAAAAGAACAGAGGTAGGCTGAAGCCTAAAGCTGAGAGACGTTATAGAGGATGGAAAGAATCCTACGGCGAAGAGGATGGCGACATGCTTCTAGAAAAGTCATCTAGATGGAGTGCTGTCAAAGAGAACCGTGGCGACTATGACGATGACTCGGATTTAGGCTAATAACGATATCTCTTTTTGAAGATAAGTAGGCATAGAATCGAAAAGAAGAAAGCAATTCCTTCCGATAGCACTAGTGTGCCCCAAATTCCATCGATTCCTAAAATATATGGCAGGATCAGGACCAAGGAGCAGGGTAGGATGAATGACCTTAAGAATGATAAAAAAGCAGATACTTTTCCATTATTAAGGGCTGTAAAGAAGGAAGAAGAGAATATATTGATGCCAGCAAAAATAAATGAGAAGGCATAGATATAGAAGCCCCGTACAGTCATTGCATACAACTCTTTGTCGTATCCTACAAATAGATGAGAAAGAGGCTTAGCCATTATAAAACTTAAGAAAAGCATTAATAGGGACGTAATGGAGATAAGAAGAGAGATCTTTTTAAATATACCTTTTAGTTCTTTGTCATTTCCTGATCCATAGTTATATGAAACGATGGGGCTGCTTCCTGAAGAGAAGCCGATGAAAGAAGCAAGGAACACCATGTTTACGTACATTAATACACTGTAGGCAGCTACTCCATCCTCTCCAGAGAATCTTATTAGCTGGAAATTAAAGAGCATGGCAACGATTGAAGAAGAGGTATTGGAAAGAAGTTCTGAAAATCCATTTGATGCGCTGCGCTTTATATCATTCCAATCCAGTTTGGTATGAGTAAAGTGTAGTTTATTGTTCTTTGCAAAAGAGAAGTAAAGAAGAGGAATTATGCCTCCCACAGCTTGGCTGATGGCAGTGGCGGCTGCAGCTCCCTCTATCCCCCACTTAAATACAGCACAAAATAATCCATCTAGGACGATATTTGTACCGCAGCCAATAACAGTGGAGAGTAGTCCCAACTTTGGGCGCTCAGCAGTAACAAAGAAGATTTGGCTTTCCATTTGGACGATAAAAAACACTACTGTGGAAAGAAGTACTCTTCCATATATAATTGAGTCAGATAAAAGCTCTCCCTCCGCTCCCATTAGAATGCAGATTCTAGGTAAAAAAATGAATGCTGGGATAGCAACTAGTAATCCGAGAGCCATTGGAAAGATATACATAAGAGTAAATGTCTTCTTTGCTTTTTCTGTTTCCCCCTCTCCCAGCATGGCTGCTACCAGTGCACTTCCTCCGCTACCGAACATAAAGCCGATGGAGCCGATGATCATGATAATAGGGTAGACCATGTTTACTGCTGCAAGAGCATTCTTTCCGACATAGTTTGATACAAAGAATCCATCTATAACTAGGTAAATGGATGTGAATATCATCATAGAGACTGATGGAAGCGTAAACCTGAGAAGCTTAGGGAGTGTATAATGGTCACTGAGACTTAGCATTACTTGATCCCCTTTCTCATAAGAGCGTTGTATTCTTCTGTTTCTTTGATATATCTCTCTGTCTTTTCTTCTCCCCATTTAGAAAAGATCTCGTTTTCTACTTCTATGAGTTTGACGACGCTCTCCTCTGCTTTAATTCTTCCTTTCTCTGTAAGAGTGACGTTCTTTCTTCTCTTGCCATTATCAGAGAGAAGGATGATCTCCTCATCTTCCATCTTCCTTATAGCGGAGTTTACTGTCTGTTTTGGAAGCCCTGAAAGGAGGACGATATCTGAAAGAGCACACTCTCCGCCTTCAACAGAGAGTGTGTAGAGAATAGCAAACTCGCTATCAGATATTTTATATTTAAGAGCATAAGAGTGATAAATCTGCTCTAACTCAGATATAAGATGATTAATTCTTTTTAGGGCTGGGGAACTATATTGCATGTCTCTATTAAGTCCGAAATCGTACTTAATGTCAACTGGCTTTTATTCCCTTATTCACTGCATCGATTACTGCAGCCCTTATTACAAGGGAAGACATAGTGGCTCCGGCAATGAGTTCTACATCAGTTGAGTTGTCTTTGACGATAGCATCTACAATAGCTTCAGCTGGCTTTCCCTTGCCGTTTTCATGCTTGATTATCGAGATAGAGATTATTTTATGATTCTTTACAGAAACCTCAACCTCTGCTTTTACAAGCATTGTTTCTACCTTTCCTCTATATATTCCATCTTCCACTTTCGATAAATCAGGATCCTCAACAAGCATCAATTCATTCTTTGCTTTTTCCATTTCCTTATTCATCATGGCTGTGCAGGACACAACAATAATAAGAATGAATAAGATTAAGACAATGAAAACTCGAAATATCTTTTTCATTTCACTTCTCCAATTTCTTTCAGTTTTGTTAAAACCTTTTTCATCCCCTTCTCGTCTCTTTTTTCTCCGCCGTTCTGGAGCATTGAGAGCATTTCATCATCTTCTTTAGTTCTATTTTCTTTTTCTTTTAGACTCTTAATTTGGCTCTTTACAACCAGAGAAAGAATAAGCTTACTTATTCCGTGAAGACGCCTTGGATAATATCCACCTTGGAGTGTGAAAAGTGGGAGGGAAGAATCTATATTATTGGCCTTTCTGACTTCCTCGTCATTTTTCCCGCTTTCTGTCAGCCCCACACCAACTATCAAGCCTAGCGAGAAGTATTTCTTGGCTTTATCGAGTCCAGAGATCATATTTGCCCTGATACAACCCAGATAAACAATCTCAGCTCCCTTCGCCAATTCTCTCTCGGCTTCTTTAAGCGGGAATACTGGAAGTTTGAGTTCTTCTCCAAGTCTCTTTGCATACCACTCTGTGGTGCCTGTGGATGATGTGTATACAATTGCTTTAATCATATTCCCTCCAATTTAGTTTGTGGTGAAAACACCGAAAAGAAGAACTCTACATGATTTCTAAGTTCTTTCTTTGCTTCCTCTTCTTTTTCCGGATGTCTATCGCATTCTCCTAGAAGAATAAAAAACGGAGAATCGTAGATAAGCGCCAATTCTCTGGCATTCCCGTTGCTGATTGCACCGTTTTTCATCATCTTGTCGAAAAGTGTCGTATGGTAATCCAGCATCATGTTGGCGTATAGATCGGAGTACATATCCCTAAACTCTTTTGTAGAGAATTGCTCTATGGTCATTATTCTTCTTAGTGGAGCTACATATTCGTCGTGAAGTGAGTATTCCAAAAGAGATGTGACTTTGTCTCCCAGCTCTTTAGGAGTTGGAGGAGATGTGGGAGAGACAAGAATTGTGGATATAAACTCTTTGTAGCGAGACATAGACTTGTCAAGAAGAGCAGAGATGATTTCGCTCTTTCCTTTGTAGTGTTTATAAAGTGATGGAGCCTTGATGCCCACTTTCTGAGCTATTTCCTCAACTGTTACCGCTTTAAATCCTTTTTGAGAAAAAAGAGATAAAGCTTCCTTTAGTATTCTTTCTTTTGTATCCATATTGATTCCAGCTAATAAACGTTAGCTAATATAGGCTAATGGTTATTAGCTGTCAATATGTTTTGTCAAAGTCTTTGCGTCATTAAGCTTAAAGTTACTTTTAAAGAGGCTTCACCATCCTCCAGTGGCCAGAACTCGGATGTGGAGTGAAAGTTTGATGCTCCTGTAAAGTAATTGGGGACGAAGATACCTTTTGTTGAGGTGAAGGAGCCGTCGGTTCCTCCTCTCATAGCTATAGGTTTTTCTTCTATTCCGTTTATCTTCAAGGCTGCTTTAAGGTTATCTACAGCGATGCGGTTCTTTTCATTCATGGACTCTATCAAGTTGGAGTAAGTATCTTCTATTTCAAGAGTTAGCTTCGCTCTTGGATTATTGCTCCTAGCTACTTTGACAGCTTCCTCTATTACTGTTTTCTTGTTCTCGTACTTTTCTTTGTCATGATCCCTAATTAATATGGAAAGCTCTGCGTTGCTGCTGTCGCCTTTGATTCCTTTGACCCAGATAAAGCCTTCTTTTCCCTCTGTCTCTTCAGGCCTTTGTTTCTCTGGTAGGAGCGATATGATCTCTGTAGCAACAAGAATAGGATTTACCAGAACTCCTTTGCCGGACATTGGATGTGCTGATACTCCTTCGATTCTCACTGTCGCTTTTCCAGCGTTGAATGTCTCCCATACTACTTCGCCTTTTTCTTGGCAGTCGATTGTATAAGCCCAATCTACAGGAAAGAGGGAAAGATCCAAAGCCTTTGCTCCCTTTAGTCCCACTTCTTCGTCAGGTGTGAATGCTAGATATATATCTCCATGTTCCAGGGAATTCTCATTAATAATAGAGATAGCTTCCATTACAATAGAGATTGCAGCCTTGTCATCAGCTCCAAGAACGCTGGTTCCGTCAGAGAAGAGTATGTCTTTGCCTATGTGCTTCTTCAGCTCTGGATTTGTTTCTGTAGTAATTCTCTTTCCGTTTTTCTGCTTAATCTCTTCTCCCTGATAGTTTTCAACAAGAAATGGGTGAACTGTTTCCGATAGAGAGATGTCGACAGTATCGAGGTGGCAGATCCAACCGATTTTAGGAAAGTATCCATTTCCTTTCAGACGGGCTGTAAGAACACCATAGGAAGAGAGATTAATGTTGTCCAATCCCATCTCTTCCAGTTCTTTCTTTAGTTCTTTTGCTAGGACCAATTGCCCGGCAGTAGATGGAACTTCAGCCACCCCCTCCTTACTTTGGGAAGGGATGGATGAGTATTTAAGAAATCTATTTATTAGGTTTGTTTGGTTTTTGTTCATGTTTAATGATGGAATAGACGGGAGTGAGTGAAGAATAGAGTGATGCCATGTTCATCGGATGCTTTGATGACTCCTTCGTCTCTTACACTTCCTCCTGGCTCAGTTATGTACTTCACTCCGCTTTTTGCAGCCCTGTCGATATTGTCTCTGAAAGGGAAGAATGCGTCGGAAGCGAGGGATACTCCTTCGTTTTTCTTAAGCCAAGCCATCTTTTCTTCTTTTGTAAGCTTAGTAATCGGAGTGAGAAAATAATCATTCCAATTAGATATTACGTCTATCTCAGGATCTTCTGACAAGAACTGTTCTATGATGTTGTCTTTGTCATTACGAGTAATGCCATCTCTGAATGGAAGAGAAAGTACATAAGGGTGTTGTCTAAGCCACCATTTGTCAGCCTTCTCCCCGGCAAGCCTTGTGCAGTGTATTCTTGACTGCTGTCCAGCTCCGACTCCGATGGTCTGACCACGCTTAGCATAGATTACAGAGTTTGACTGAGTATATTTCAGTGCAATAAGAGCTACTGTCATATCGAGTCTGGCACTTGTAGGGAACTCTTTGCTAATTGATGGAATTTCAGCGAATGTATCATCAGTGACTTTGAAGTCATTATGGGCTTCAGTGAACTTAATGCCATAGACTGTCCTTATTTCTTCCTTTGGAGGAATGTAGTTCTCGTCGATTTTGACGATCGTATATGCTCCGTTCTTCTTTGCTTTCAGAATTTCCATAGCTTTTTCTGAGTATCCGGGAGCGATAACGCCATCAGAGACTTCTCTTGAGATGATCTTTGCCGTCTCTACATCGCACTCGTCAGAGAGGGCGATAAAGTCTCCGAAGGAGCTCATTCTGTCGGCGCCTCTTGCTCTTACATATGCTGTTGCAAGGGGAGAAAGCTTTGTCTTTGGAGAGATGAAATACATCTCCCTCTCTTCTTCTGTCAGAGGAATGGCTATGGCAGCTCCTGCTGGAGATACATGCTTGAAAGAAGCCGCCGAGGGCATATTTGTGGTTTCTTTCAGCTCTTTTACCAGCTGCCAGGCATTCAAGGCATCAAGGAAGTTGATATATCCGGCTCTTCCGTTAAGGACTGTTACAGGAAGTTTTCCTTCAATAGAGATTGATGCCGGCTTTTGGTTAGGGTTAAGACCATACTTTAGTTCTATTTTATCGGTTCTTCCACCTTCATTAGCGTTGATTACTTCTTCTTTTTCTCCCCAAGAAACATAGAGAGAGATTCTATTATCTTTATCAAGGCTGTTCCAAAGAGTGTCTCTAAACTCTTCAAAAGAGTCTGGAAGATATAGAGGGACAGGGGATGAAGAGAAAGATGGAAGGGGGTCTCCTCCCTCGTCATATGTGTGGATAGTGTGGCATACGCCGTTGAAGGCACCATATGTCCAAACAAGTCTCTCTGGTTTTTCATCCTTACGTCTGATAATAGACAATGAATAACCATCGGCAGTCATTATCATAGATATTCGTGGAGTGAAGGAGGGAGCATCAGGCTCGTAGGTTCTCTTCAAAAGGGCATCTTCAAATGTCTTTCCCTCTTTAAGAGAGTCAAGAATAGTATCTGTCTGATCTCCGTTTGTTATTATGAGTTTTCCGTCTATTTCAGCCTTTGCTTTATAGATGATCAGGGATGGATCCTTTACCTTTGATTCGTCATATGCCTTTGTTTCGAGAATGCCGTCTTTTAGCCTGAAGACTCTGTTTCTGCTGTTCTCGCTTCTTCCCATGATTGCATAGGCTGTGACTCTCTCTCCGTCTTTTGAAAAACCGGAGATGATTATTCTTCCTGGATATTTCTTTGTTGAGAAGTATTCTGATAGGTTCATGTTTTTACCTCGTTCTCCACCATTATTTTACAAATGGTGGAGGGAGGTATCAATGGTCATTTGATCTCAAAATTCTTGTCTTTGAGAATAACGTCATGGGCGCCACCTTCAGTAATACTTGTAGCGCTTACTAGTGTTAGTACAGCTTTGCTCTGGAAATCAGGGATTGTGATGGCACCGCAGTTACACATAGTAGACTTTACTTTGCTCATGCTCATTCTTACGTTGTCTCTCAGTGATCCGGCGTATGGAACATATGAGTCTACACCTTCAACAAAGCTAAGCTTCTTGTCTCCACCAAGGTCATATCTCATCCAGTTCCTTGCTCTTGCACTGCCTTCGCCCCAATACTCTTTAACGTAGTTTCCGTTAAGGTTTATCTTTTCTGTAGGAGATTCATCGAACCTTGCGAAGTATCTTCCAAGCATCAGGAAGTCTGCACCCATAGCCAGTGCCAGTGCCATATGATAGTCATAGACAAGGCCGCCGTCTGAGCAGATAGGAACATATATTCCAGTTTCCTTGAAGTAAGCGTCACGCTCTTCAGCTACTTCAATAAGTGCTGTTGCCTGGCCTCTTCCGATTCCTTTTGTTTCACGGGTAATACAGATGGAACCTCCACCTATTCCTACTTTTACAAAGTCTGCGCCACACTCTGCAAGGAACCTGAAACCTGCTTTGTCTACAACATTTCCAGCTCCTACTTTTACGCTGTCTCCATACTTATTTCTTATCCAGGAGAGAGTTCTCTTCTGCCACTCTGTAAATCCTTCGGAGGAGTCTATACAGAGAACATCTGCTCCTGCTTCAATGAGAGCAGGAACTCTCTCTTCATAGTCACGGGTGTTGATACCTGCTCCAACTAGGTATCTTTTCTGCTTGTCTAATACTTCAAGTGGGTTTTCTTTATGTGTGTCGTAGTCCTTTCTGAAGACGAAGTACATTAGTCTTCCTTCCTCATCTACAATAGGAAGAGAGTTCAGCTTATTGTCCCAGATAATATCGTTGGCTTCTTTTAGCGTTACTGGCCAAGAAGCATATACAAGGTGCTCAAGTGGAGTCATAAAAGAAGATACAGGAGTAGATGGATCCATTCTTGATACTCTGTAGTCTCTGCTTCCTACTATACCAAGTAGTTTTCCGTTTCCACTTCCATCGTCTGTTACTGCAACAGTAGAGTGTCCTGTCTTTGCTTTAAGAGCAAGAATATCTTTCAGCGTATCTGTTGGTTTGATGTTTGAGTCGCTTTTTACAAAGCCGGCTTTGAAGGATTTTACTTCCCTTACCATATCGCTTTCACTTTCGATTGATTGGGAACCGTAGATAAAGCTGATTCCACCTTCTCTAGCCAATGCCTCGGCCATCTTTACTCCAGATACAGACTGCATGATTGCGGAAACAAGAGGAATGTTGAGAGAAATCGGACACTCTTCTTCTCCCTTTCTGTACTTTACAAGTGGAGTCTTGAGAGAAACGTTTGATGGAATGCATGTCGCATCAGAATATCCTGGAATTAAGAGATATTCACTGAATGTGTGGGAAGGTTCATTGTAATATGTTGCCATTTTTATTAATCCTTGATTTTGTTTCAAGTAATATAGTAGATGGTTGCAAAAAGGTGAAGGGGTAAAAACGGTTGTTGCGTAATTTAGTGAAGTATGCAACAAAACGCACCCGTTTCCATCTTTATTGATGTTTTTCTACCATAAGTTATACGATAAATGAACAGAATGGATTTGTATTGGCAGTATAGTTATTTTTTAGCATAGTAATTTATTACTCTGGGTAATTATGCCTTTTCTTCTAAAAAAAGAACATCTCACTATAGAAATTCTATTATTAGATAATTACCATTCAAAACGTATAATACTTTTTTGTAGTATGAGGTTTGAATGAAGGGTGCATTTGTATATGTTGACGCAGGTAAGGGGCACTATGTTCCTGCCGTTGCGCTTTCTGATGCAATGAAGGCTATGGGAGATGAAGCGATTGTGGAGGATCTCTTTGTCATATTCAAATCTCCTATAGTACGGTGGTGTAGTAAGAACTACTGGCGTTACTTTCTTCATCACCCGAAGCTTGAGAAAAAGATAGATAAGCTAAACGATAACCGTAACGCCCATGATTTGCTTGTTTGGCTAAAAAACAATCCACGAGGCTTTATCAACTTCAAGAAGTGGTACTACAAAGAGAAACCTGACTTCATAGTCTCCACAAACTTCATGGGGGCAACCCTTCTCCCGGCCCTGATAGAGAAGATGGGGGTGAAGTGCCCTGTATATGACTATGTAGCGGACCTCTTTGACCAAGTGAAGTGCGGAATCGACGGTAATATA
>JALFCJ010000064.1 GCA_022771185.1 Spirochaetales bacterium
GGATAGTTTTCTGTCTCTTCCCCCTCTTTCAGAGATGGAAAGGGGAGAGAGGATGTGCCGTTATATGTGGAATCGCAGCGACGACGGCGATATAGAGTTTTTTCTCCAAAAAGAGAAGAAGGTCTTTTTCTCTAGATATGAAAAAAGCTTTTCTTCTATAAAGGCTTATGACAATGTGGAGAATGTACTTGAGAAGCTGGAGAAAAGAAGCATTAAAATGGGTGTCCTTTCAGATTTTCCTATTGGGTCGAAGCTAAAAGCTATGGGAATAGATAGATTCTTTACCATTCAGCTTTCAAGCGAAGATTGGGGAAGATATAAGCCTTGCCTTACTCCCTTTGAGATGCTTATATCTAAAATGGATATGGATCCTCGTGCTATACTATATGTAGGCGACAGCCTCAGAAAAGATATCGAGGGAGCCAAAAGAGCAGGGTTGAGGACAGCTTTGCTTTCAAAGAAAGAAGAATCAGGTTCTGCGGACATTGTCTTCAGAGATTGGAGTGAGTTAGATAGAGTATTATTCTAAATGGAGTGATCATGAATACTACATACATACTTATAGGCGTGTGTTTTCTTCTTAATCTGATTGTTGTATTGGCATTTAGGGCGGCAGACAAAAAAGACCGTTCTTTGAAGAATCTTAATCAGCAGGTTAAGAACTTTAGATATGAGACTACATCTTTTATGAATAGATTCACAGAGATATCCCGTGACTGTGAGCAGAATATTACTTCGAGAATTGAATATGCCAACACAGTTCAGAATCATCTAGCGGAATCCATCGATATGGTGCTTGTACATCAGAAAGAGTTGGATGAACTCTCTGGTGTGTGTGAAAACTATGGTAATGCTTTGAAGAAATTGAAAGCTCAGACTGAGCAGGCTGAAAACAGAGTCTATGCTGTACAGGCTGAAGTAAGAAAAACTGAAGCTGTGAAGGATTATGCTCTCCAATTTCAGAAAGATATTGAGAGATTGACAGCCCAGCTTGATTCTCTAAAGGCTGATTACGTACGACTTGTAGCGTCTACAGAGCAGGATCTGAAGGCTACTTCTGCTTCCCAGAAAGAGGAGAACAGAGAGTTGTTGGATCAATTCTCTGCAGCTCTTGAGAGAAGTAAATCCCAGCTGTATGAATATGTTGCCCTGGAAAAGCGGAACTATGACGATATGTGTAGGGAACAGGAAGATAAGGCTGAAGCGGAACTTGTGAAGCTTGACAACAAAATCGAAGAGATAGAAGAAAAGGTCGAGAATACTCATAGTGACTTCGATAGCCTTATGAAGAGTGCAACAGACTCCATTTCTAACCTTGTTCAGCGTAAGAATGATATCTTCGGAGAATTCGATGAAAGATCTAGTGTCCTCGATAGAAGATTTGAGGCGGCACTCTCTGAAATGGATAGAATAAAGGATTCAATGATTTCATCTATTACTGAGAAAACAGATGAAATGAATAAAAGAATCGACGATTTTACTGCTTCTTCAAAGGAAAAAATCGAAGAACTCTCATCTGCTCTCAACGCCCACTTTGAAGAGATGCTGGAGAGCATCAACAAGAATAAAGATGAAGCAATTGAGAACGTAAAGAAATCATCAACCGATTCACTTGAAGACTTCGATGACGCAATAAAGAGGACAGGGGATACTCTGGAGTCACGGCTCAATGATATGGAGGACGAGGTGTCTGCATCTATCGTTTCTTTCCAGGAGAAGCTTTCCGACAACGAGAAGACTGTAGAAAATAGAATAAATGACCTCAAGAGCTCTCTCGAGAGTGCAGTAGAAGAAATAAGAAAAGTCCTAGGCGAAGAGAGAACTGAGACAGAAAAGTCTATCAAAGATCTCATATTTGAGCGTGATCAAGTCATTAGTGATATCCAGGAGAAGATGGATGAGAAACGTAATATGGTTCGGGATACTCTTTCCCAGTTAAAGTCTGACAGAGATAAACTGGTAGACGAGTATAACTCCTATATTGAAGATAAAAACAAGACATTCTCAGAATCAAGCTCCAGACTTGAAGCTGATAGGGCCGCCTATGTACAAAGATGCAGGGAAGAGCTGAAAGATGCCCTTGAAGATATGGATAGAGATTCAAATGCCTCCCTTCAGCGAATAAAGGACACCAGCGATGAATTCTTAAAGGGCGTGGCAGACAGAATGGCTGAGAGCGGTAAGGCTCAGAAAATGCTGGAAGAGACTGCTTATGGCAAGATTAAAGAAGCTCAGGGAATAATTAGAGACTATGAGAATAAGATTCGTGAAAGCGAAGCTAGTCTCAATGAGCAGGTTGAATCTGTAACGAGCATAAAAGAAACCATCTGGAATCTCCAACAGGAAGAGAAGAGACTTCAAGATGAAATCGATTCTCTAGGCCAGGACAGAGATAAACTTCAGAACGAGACGAGGGAAGTAAGAAGCCAAAGAATAAACGAAGAAGCCAACCTTGTTCGCTTGAAGGGACAGCAGAAAGTTATTGAAGAGAAAAGGAAAGACGATGAAAAAAAGAATCGTAAGCCTCTTCATTCGATAGAGGAGATGGATTTGATCATCGGTGAAGAAGAAGTCGACGTTTCAGACGATGAATGATTTGACTCTTCTGTGATGTTTTATTAACTTCATTACAGGTGCCCGGGGAGGGCACTTGTCATGAAAAAGAAAAAAAAGAACAAAAAGAAAGGAAGTGAATATATGGCAGAGGAAAAGGAATTGGATAAGACCGAAGAAAAGAAAGTAGCTCCAGAAGAAGTTGAAACAAAGGAAACTGAAGCAGTTGAGGTCGAAGAGAATATTCCTGAAGAGAGTGAAAAAGAAGAAGATCCAAAAGATGCAAAGATTTCAGAACTTGAAGCCAAGGTAAAAGAACTGGAAGAGACTATCTCCAAGATGAAGGAAGATGAATTAAGGAGAATGGCTGACACAGAGAACTACAAGAAGAGGCTTAGAACTGAAAAAGAGAACGCAGTTAAGTATGCTAACGAATCTTTGATCTCTGATCTCTTGGAACCTCTTGATAACTTTGCACGTGCCATCGACTCAGCAACACAGTCCCAAGACTTCGATGCTATGAAGACTGGAGTCGTAATGGTAAATGACCAGCTTCTCCAGCGCTTGAAGACGAATTGGGGCCTTGAGATGATTGACAGCAAGGTAGGTACACCTTTCGATCCGAATAAAATGGAAGCCTATGGCGTACAGGAGAAAGAGGGTATTACTGAAGAAGAAGTAAGCATGGAATGCAACAAGGGATGGCTTTTGCACGGTAAGGTTTTGAGAACTGCAAAGGTATTTGTAGCAAAACCAAAGAAGTAATGAAAAAAATCTCTTAGATAGTTTGACGTTTTTTTCTTCAGCTATTACTTTATTTTGCAGATGGGAAAAACCATCATATTTAAATTAGGATATACATGGAGATATAAATTATGGGAAAGATTATTGGTATTGACCTCGGAACAACTAATAGCTGTGTCGCCGTTATGGAAGGTAACGAGCCTACAGTAATTGCAAATAGTGAAGGAGATAGAACTACTCCAAGTGTCGTAGCCTTCAAGGGAGCAGACAGACTTGTCGGTAAGCCTGCAAAGAACCAGATGGTTACTAACCCTGTGAACACTATCTACTCAATAAAAAGATTTATGGGAAGAAAGTACCATGAAGTAACAGAAGAGACAAAGATGGTTCCTTACAAGGTGACCAGTGCTTCTGGAGACGAAATTAAGATCGACGTTGATGGTAAGCTTTACTCTCCTCAGGAGATTTCTGCCATTGTCCTTCAGAAGATGAAGAAGACAGCAGAAGACTTCCTTGGTGAAGAAGTGACAGAAGCTGTAATCACAGTACCTGCTTACTTCAATGACGCTCAGCGTCAGGCAACAAAGGATGCAGGAAGAATCGCCGGATTGGAAGTCAAGAGAATCGTCAACGAGCCTACAGCTGCCGCTCTTGCTTATGGTTTTGGCAAGGATTCTTCAAAGGAAGAGAAGATTGCTGTATATGACTTCGGTGGTGGTACATTCGATATCTCAATTCTTGAGCTTGGTGACGGTGTATTTGAAGTAAAGAGCACAAATGGTGATACACATCTTGGTGGTGATAACATTGACCAGGTAATCATCGATTGGCTTGTTTCTGACTTCAACAAAGAATATGGTATCGACCTCTCAAAGGATAAGATGGCACTTCAGAGACTCAAGGAGGCTGCAGAGCAGGCAAAGATCATGCTCTCTTCTTCTACTCAGACAACTATTAACCTCCCGTTCATCACAGCTGATGCTACAGGTCCTAAGCACCTTCAGAAGGAGCTTACAAGAGCTAAGTTCGAGCAGATGATCGAGCCACTTGTCGAGAAGACAAAGATTCCTTGCATGAATGCTCTCAGAGATGCAGGCCTCTCAGCTTCTGATATTGATGAAGTCGTACTTGTCGGTGGTTCAACAAGAATTCCTATGGTTCAGGAAGCTGTAAAGAAACTCTTTGGTAAGGAACCACACAAGGGAGTCAACCCAGATGAAGTAGTTGCAGTAGGTGCATCTATTCAGGGTGGTATTCTTAAGGGAGATGTCAAGGACGTTCTTCTCTTGGATGTCACACCACTTTCACTTGGAATCGAGACACTTGGTGGTGTAACAACAAAGCTCATCGAGAGAAATACAACTATTCCTACAAGGAAGAGCCAGATCTTCTCAACAGCATCAGATGGTCAGACTGCGGTATCTATTCACGTTCTCCAAGGTGAAAGAGAGCTTGCTTCACAGAACAGAACACTTGGTATGTTCAACCTTGAAGGTATTGCTCCTGCACCAAGAGGAGTACCTCAGATTGAAGTTACATTCGATATCGATGCCAACGGTATTGTCCACGTATCTGCAAAGGATCTTGGAACAGGTAAGGAGCAGAAGATCAGAATCGAATCTTCTTCAGGTCTCAGCGAGGCAGATATCGAGAAGATGGTAAAGGAAGCTGAAGCTCACGCTGAAGATGATAAGAAGGCTAGAGAGACAATCGAAGCAAAGAACAACGCAGAGACTCTCTGCTACTCTACAGAAAAGGCTCTCAAGGAGTATGGTGATAAGATTTCTTCTCAGGAAAAGGCAAACATTGAAGCAGCTGTAAAGGATCTCAGAGATACTCTCGCTTCTTCCAACGCTTCTGTTGAAGAAATCAAGGGTAAGACAGAGAAACTTCAGGAAGTTTCAATGCAGCTTGGCCAGAAAGTATATGAGGCTGCCCAGCAGGCTCAGAATGCACAGAACAGTGCAAATAGCTCCAACGCTTCTAGCCAGAGCGAGAACACAAGTTCTTCCTCTAACGGAGATACAATGGATGCAGACTTCGAGGAAGTCAAATAAAAGAATCCTCAAACTCACTCTAAGCAGCATGGATTCCATGCTGCTTTCTGTGTAATATAGGACGTGTTATGGCAAAGAGAGATTATTATGAAGTACTGGGCATTCAAAAAGGTGCCACAGATGATGAGATAAAGAAGGCTTACAGAAAGGTTGCTATGGCCAACCACCCTGATACTCATCCAAATGATAAAGATGCAGAGGAGAGATTCAAGGAAGCCAGTGAGGCCTATGAAGTCCTTTCAGACCCAAAGAAGAAAGCTGCCTACGATCAATATGGTTTTGCAGGCGTAGATGGGATGGGTGGCGCCGGTGGCGGGTATCAGAATGTATACAGAGACTTCAGCGATATTTTTGGCGGTAGTGGTGGTTTTTCTGATATATTCTCTTCTTTCTTCGGTGGTGGAAGCGGTCAGAGAAGAAGTGCAAATTCTCCTCAGCAGGGACAATCGTTGAGATATGACCTCACAATAGATTTCAAAGAAGCTGCTTTTGGTTGTAAGAAGGAAATATCTTTTGCTCATGATGATACTTGTCCGAGTTGTCATGGTGCAGGCGGAAGCGGAAGACATACTTGTCCTACCTGCGGAGGTAGCGGTCAGGTAGTTTCCGGCGGAGGCTTCTTTCAGATGGCACAGACTTGCCGCACATGCCGTGGAACAGGAACTGTCGTAGATAACCCATGTGCAGAGTGTCATGGAACAGGTAGCATCAGAAAGAATGAAAAAGTAAGTGTTACTATTCCTGCCGGCAGTGATGATGGAACAAGACTTACTCTCAGAGGTAAGGGAGACGCTGGCGTAAACGGTGGCCCAAACGGCGATTTGATACTTGTAATCAGAGTCCGTCCTGACAAGTACTTTGTCAGAGATGGAAACGATATCTACCTGCAGATCCCGATCTCCTTCGTTCAGGCTGCACTTGGTGACACTATTCAGGTTCCGACTATTGATGGAACAGATGTCATGGTTGATATCCCTGAAGGTACACAGAGCGGTAAAATGCTTCGTCTTAGAGGTAAAGGAGTTCCTGTCCTTAGAGGAAATAACGCTAGAGGAGATATGTACCTCAAGATTATTGTTGAGACACCTAAGAGACTTGGATTAAAAGAAAGAAAGCTTATGAAAGAGCTTTATGATGCAGTAAGTCCTACAAAGGCACCTAAACCGGTTCCTTTTGAAAACGAATAAGGAGGAGACATGGGAGAAAGAGTCTACGGTTTCCATGCCATAGAAGAAGCACTGAAAAAGGCCGGTATGGGTTCCACTATATATCTTCAGCGTAATGGAGGAGAAAGAATCCAGAGTTTGGAGAGACAGGCGCAACTTACAGGAAAGGTTGCTGTAAAGAAGGTCTCCAGAGATGAATTGGAGAGAATGATGCCTGGCGTCGACCTGAGAGGTGCTCTCTTGGACTTGGGTGGCCCAAGACGCGGAGCTTCAAGACTCAAAGAGACCACAGTCGATGAGTTCTGTTCCTCTCTCTCCGATGATCAGGGAGCACTTGTCTTGATTCTTGACGGCATTACAGATCCTCATAACCTTGGAGCTATCCTTAGATCTGCAGATCAGTTCGGTGTGGACTTGGTTATGATTCCTGAGCGTAGGTCTGTTCAAGCCAATGAGACTGTAGTCAAAGTATCTTCAGGTGCTGCTCAGTATGTTCCTGTCTCTGTAGTGACTAACTTAAACCGAGAGATTGAAGTTCTTAAAAAGAATGGATTCTGGGTGTATGGAGCAGATATGAAGGGCACTTCTTCATATAGCGAGAAGTTCTCCTCCCGTACTGCCATAGTAATGGGAAGCGAAGGCAGTGGAATGTCTAACCTCGTGAGAAAGAACTGCGACTATATTGTTTCTATCCCTATGCAGGGGCATATAGACTCTTTGAATGTTTCTGTTGCCGCCGGAATATTGTTATATGAATTCAGAAGAAAGCATAACTAATAAATAATGGGCCTTCGGGCCCATTATTTATTAGCTTTCCCAAGTAAAGAATTTATTTCCGATGTCATCTCTATACCAAAGAGCATCGAGTTTCCTTTTTTGAATCAGGGCGTAAGCCTTCTCATTTGCATCTTGTAAGCTATCACCTCTACCTACAACTGTGATATTTCTTCCTCCTGCGGTGAAGTATCTTCCATCACTGGTCTTTTTGACAGCGCCTACAAAGACAAGTGGTTTGTCATTGATATTCATAAGATAAGAATAGTCGATTCCCTTTATTTCTCTTCCTGTTTCAGGTTGCATCGGGTATCCAGGGGCCGCGAGAACAACAGCAACTGTACACTCATTTGTAGTTTGGAGATCTATGGAACCTACATTGTCTTTTTCCATGGCCATCAGAATTTCCAATACGTCTGTCTTGATGATAGGAACCATAGCCTGAGTAGCAGGATCGTTAAGTCTTACATGGTAATCGACTAATACAGGGCCATCTTCACTAAGAATAATTGAAAGAGTCAAAACACCTTTGTACAAGATATTTTCTTTCTTCATTCCATTCAATGTAGGAATGATTATTTTGTCTTCTATTATTTTTTTATGTTCAGGCTTTAATGGAATAGGGGCGATCGCTCCCATTCCACCTGTTGGAGTCCCCTCAGAATGAGACACATTGGTATATTCACTGGCTAGGGGCAGTAATAGATATCCGTTTTTGTCAAGGAAAAGGGTAGCTGTGACATGAATACCTGATACATAGTCTTCGAGAAGAACGGGACCACGAGAGAATAGAATTCTGGCATAGGCAAGAATTGAATTTTTATCTGATGAAGATAAGACGACACGGGATGGTGTCATAGAGTTGGATTTGATTGTAAAACGATTACCTTCCTCAGCTTCATCAAGATGAGCTTTCAAAGACTCCAGGTCAGAGAATAAGTAGCTCTTTGGAGTAGGTATGCCGTTACGCTCTGTAAAAGCTCTGGCATAAGCTTTGTCATCTTCGAGTCTTTGGGCTTCTTTTGTTGCTCCGAAACAAGGAATATTTCTTTCTGCGAGGTATTCTCTGACCCCTGCAAGAAGCGGGGCTTCCGTTCCGATGAATACGGCATCGATATTATATTCCTTCACT
>JALFCJ010000080.1 GCA_022771185.1 Spirochaetales bacterium
CACATCATGGACCGGAGGATGTAGTAATATCGATTTTGACAATAATCGGAGCCTATATCTTAATGTTCATCATAAATGCTCCGATGGCTATTATATCCATCATCCCTCTTCCGATAATGGCTGTGTACGGTATCGTATTTAACAGGAAGCTGAAGAATAGGAACAGAGCCATTCGTAAGAGTATCAGCGAGATAAATGTCACTGCTGAAAACTCTATACAAGGAATAAGGGAAGTAAAGTCATTCTCTCAGGAGAGTTTTCAGGAGAAGAAGTTCTCTTCCTCCAATGAGAAATTAAAGTCATCAAGAGAGAAGATGTATTCATCTATGGCACAGTACCATGCTGGTATGGAGTTTATGCGTCAGCTCTACTACTTTATTACAATCGCCGGTGGTATATTTCTTATCGCCACAGGGAAAATGGGAGTAGCAGATCTTACTACATTTATCCTCTATGTATCTGTGGTTCTTCCTCCAATAGACAGACTTATTAACTTCACGGAGCAGTTTACACAGGGTATTGCATCTTTCGAGCGCTTTGAAGAGATAATGGATACTTCCCCAGATATCGTGGACTCTCCAAATGCAAAAGATCTTGTGGTTATAAAGGGTGAAGTAGACTTTAAAGACGTATCGTTCAGCTACAGTGATGGAGAGGAAGAGATAGTAATCGATGATCTTAACCTCCATATCCCTGGAGGAAAGAAGATAGCTCTTGTAGGTGAGAGTGGAGCAGGAAAAACCACGACTGTATCTCTTCTTGCCCGTTTCTATGAAAGAAGCGGAGGCTCCATCACAATTGATGGCGTGGACATAAATAGCGTCACTCAGGAGTCTCTCCATAGATCAATCGGCTTTGTACAGCAGAATATTTTTCTCTTTGATGCGTCCATCAGAGAGAATCTCAGATATGGTAAGCCAAATGCCAGTGACGACGAACTTTGGGTGGCTCTTGAGAAGGCAAACCTTTCAGATTTCGTAAGATCCCTTCCAGATGGTCTCGATACTCAGGTTGGTGAACATGGAACAAGACTATCAGGGGGACAGAAGCAAAGGTTGTCTATTGCTAGAGTATTTCTCAAGAATCCTCCTATTCTTGTATTTGACGAGGCTACTAGTAGCTTGGATACAGAGAGTGAAACTCTCATTTCCAGCGCATTCAATACTCTTAGTAAGGGACGCACAAGTATAGTAATCGCCCATAGACTCTCTACAGTAATCGACAGCGATATGATTTTTGTCTTGGACAAGGGACGGGTAGTGGAGAGCGGTACCCATGAAGAGTTGATCAACAAGAAAGGGCTTTACTATAAGCTCTATTCCTTAAAATAAAAGGAGAGAAAAATGAAGAGTTTTCTTAAAGTATTTCGCCTAGTTATTGCATTTATCTTTGTCTGGCCAATATTCCCTATGGCTTTTATAGGTCTTATTTTCTACTACTTATTCTATATATTGCACTTAAAGAAATTAGCTATAGCAGTATCAAGAGCAATATATTACTTTGTATGTTGGTGGATGCTTACTTTCCTTGGAGGAAGTATCCATGTTGAGGGAAGAGAGAATATCCCGGAGGCAAGCGAAGGTGTGATCTTTGCTCCTAACCATAACTCTATCTGTGATGTCCCTCTCTTTTACTTTGGTCTAAAAAGATTCCCTTCCATGATGGCAAAGGCAGAGTTGTTTAAAGTACCACTCGTCCATGGTATGTTGAAGAGCCTGGGATGTATAAAAATCGGACGTAAGTCAGCCCACGGAGTAGTGGAGGCTATCAGGGAGAGTGAGAAGAGAATTAGAGAAGGAGGTTCTCTTGTCATATTCCCAGAGGGAACAAGAAGTAAGACAGGAGAGATCGGCACATTCAAGAGCGGGGCTTTTAAGGTTGCAGAAAGAACTGGATGCAGAATAGTGCCTGTAGTTCTTAAGAACGACAGATACCTTCTTGAAAGCGCTGGAAGCTTCAGAATCGTTCCTCTCTACATCAAGTTCTTGCCTCCAATTGATACTTCTTCCTTATCTCTTGAAGAAAGAAAGAATCTGGGGCCAATAGTCGAGAAAGAAGTAAGAGAAGAGTGGGCTAAGTATCCAGCATTCAAATAAGAATATAAACACAAAAAAAGACCACCGAAGCGAAATCCGAGGTGGTCTTTTCTTTTGAGTAAATCTTACTTATCTATGCTCTTTCTATGACGCACTTATGCTCTTTTGTCTTGGAGTCGTAGTTTATTCCCACTAGGAGTGTGTTGCCTTTATAAAGCTCTAGCCCTGAAAAATAGTGCTTATCTTTTATCTGCCTTA
>JALFCJ010000113.1 GCA_022771185.1 Spirochaetales bacterium
TAAGACTGCCGTCATTAACCAAAAGGATCAGTTCAGAAATGGTGACAGTCCAGATACCCCGGAAAACATTGCAGCTTCATTTCAGCGCCAGGCTGTTGGTATATTGATGAAGAGAGTTAAGCTTGCTCTAAAGGATACAGGCCTGAGGCGTGTTAGTGCAGGAGGAGGTGTTGCTGCCAATTCTCTTCTACGTAGTGAGCTGAAGAGTCTTGAGAAGAGTGGATACACTGTTACATTCCCATCTCTCAAACTTTGTACAGATAATGGTGCTATGATAGCAGGATTGGCTTATAGATACCTTATGGATGGTAAAAAAGACTCAGATTCCTTGACTGCAAGTGCCAGAGTATCGGCATTTAAGAAGAACTAAACTGATTTACTGGGTTTTTTTCAAAAAACCTATTGCAACAAATATGTAAATCATGTATTTTCTTCTTGTCATTGTGATTGGGATGTAGTGTAACGGTAACACTGCAGATTCTGGTTCTGCCTTTGGGGGTTCGAGTCCCTCCATCCCAGTGGATAAATGGTCCCTTCGTCTAACGGTTAGGACGGGAGATTCTCAGTCTCTAAATAGCAGTTCGATTCTGCTAGGGACTAAAGTTAAGGGCAACGAATAGTTGCCCTTTCATTTTGCTTAAGAGGTAGTCATGATTACAGCTTCCAACATTTCTCTTTCTTACGGTACACAGGTCCTATTTAAAGAAGTAAACCTTAAGTTTACACCTGGTAACTGCTATGGCATCATCGGTGCCAATGGTGCAGGTAAATCTACATTCTTGAAAATACTCTCTGGTGAGATTGAGCCGGATACAGGTGAAATTATCATTACTCCTGGCGAGAGACTTGCTACTCTTAAACAGGATCACTTCAAATATAATGATTACAGAGTCATCGATACTGTCATTATGGGTTTTAAACACCTTTATGATGTAATGCAGGAGAGAGATGCCATCTACTCTAAGGAAGACTTCTCAGAAGAAGATGGCATAAGAGCTGCTGAGCTTGAAGGCGAGTTTAGTGAGCTAGGTGGCTGGGAAGCTGAAGCAACGGCTGCCCAGATGCTTGATGGACTTGGAATTCCAGTTGCACTTCATGAAAAGAAGATGAGTGAGATCGAAGATAACTTGAAAGTCAGAGTTCTTCTTGCTCAGGCTCTTTTCGGAAACCCTGATATTCTTCTTCTGGACGAGCCTACCAACCACTTGGACCTTGAGTCTATTCATTGGCTTGAAGACTACTTGGAAGACTTCAACAATACTGTCATCGTTGTAAGCCATGATAGACATTTCTTGAATACTGTATGTACACATATCTGTGATATCGACTATGGCAGAATCCAGCTCTATGTTGGTAACTATGACTTCTGGTATATGTCATCACAGCTTGCTGCAAAGCAGATGAAAGATGAGAAGAAGAGAAGGGAAGAGAAGATCGCAGAACTCAAAGAGTTCATCCAGCGCTTCAGTTCCAACGTTGCCAAGGCTAAACAGGCTACAAGTAGAAAGAAGCTTATTGACAAACTTACTATCGATGATATCAAGCCCTCTTCACGTCGTTTCCCATATGTAGCATTTAAGCCTACCAGAGAGATTGGAAAGAATGTTCTTGAGATCAAGAATCTATCCAAGACAATCGACGGAGAGAAGGTCCTCGATAACCTTTCTCTCACAATCAACCCAGGTGAAAAGGTAGCTTTCGTCGGTCCTAACCACTATGCGAAGACTGTACTTTTTCAGATTATCAGCGGAGAAATGGAGCCGGATGAAGGCTCGTATACATGGGGTGTAACAACTTCCCTCAGCTATTTCCCAAAAGATAACTCAAAGATGTTTGGTCCTGGAATCAACATGACAGAGTATCTCCAAGAGTTTAGTAAGGAAGATGACGACAACTATGTAAGATCATTCTTGGGAAGAATGCTCTTCAGCGGAGACGAAGCTTTGAAAGACTGCGGAGTTCTCAGCGGAGGAGAGAGAGTTAGAGTCGTGCTTGCAAAGATGATGCTTGAAGGTAATAACTGTCTTATCTTCGATGAGCCGACATCCCACTTGGATCTTGAATCCATCCAGGCTCTTAACAATGGTCTTATTGAATTCAAGGGTGTTCTTCTCTTTAACTCTCATGACCACCAGTTTGTAGATTCTCTTGCAAACCGTATCATCGAGTTCACTCCAAAGGGAATCATTGACAAGATGGAAAGATTTGATGATTACCTTGTAGACGAAGATGTAAAGGCTAAGAGAGACAAAGCTTATGAAGGCCACAAAGGAGCTGTTGTAATCTGATGACTGTAGCCGTTGATATTGGAAATACCAATATTGTTGTTGCTGTTCTCAACAATGGAGAGTGGAATAAACCCTTCAGAGTCTTTACAGATACAAAAAAGACTGGAGATGAATACTACGTAATATTCTCTTCTCTTTTCGATGAAAGGGGAGTAGAGAGAGATAAGGTCGATAAAGTAATCATATCTTCAGTCGTTCCTTTCTTGACAAGAAGCATTGAGAAGAATATGAGAAGAATCTTTAAGAAAGATCCTATCATGGTTTCTCATAGTGTTGAGTGTGGGCTAAATAAGGCTACTATTCCACCTGAGCTTGGTGCAGACCTATTATGCAATATGGCGTATGGCCACTATCACCATAGGAATGGAGCTGTAATGGTAATAGACTTTGGAACAGCTCTTACTTTCAGTACTGTCTCAAAAGATGGGGAGGTCTTGGGGGTAGCAATTGCTCCTGGCCTTGTAACAGCTGTCAATGCTCTCTTTGGCTCTACAGCGCAGCTTCCGCAGGTTGAATTGAAGGTCCCTTCTTCTGTTCTTGGTAGAGACAGCATGGAGTCAATTAGGGCTGGAATCATGGAAGGATATTCCGGTCTTGTTGAAAAGATTATTGCCAATACTGAGAAGGAACTGGGAGAGAGACTTTATGTCATGGCTACTGGTGGCCTAAGTTCCACTATCTCAACTTTAATCGATAGACTTGATGAACTTGATCCAATTCTCACACTAAAGGGAATTGGCTTAATTGCTGATCTTAACTAGAAATATTTAGGGGCTGAATAACAGCCCCTAGTGTAGCAAAATAAGAAACGGTTATTTTTCTATTCTTCTTTTTATCTTTTCTACTACTTCTTCCGTTAGCTTTGTCATATTTGCAATCTCTGAGACGCTCATTTTTTTTGAGGAAAGAAGACTCACGGCGATCTGTATTTTCTGATCTATAAGATTCTTGTTGTTTTCTTCTTTTAAATCTTCTATTTTCTCTTCATATTGTTGTTTTTGACTGTACAGTTTCCCCTCATACTTCTTTTTTTGAGCATCCATTTTTTTCTTTTGAGACTCATTCCATTTATTCTTTTCTTCTTTTAATTGGTCTTTATATGTCTCTTCAGCCCATTTTCTTGTCTTGTCCATAATATAAGGGTCTCCCTTGTATTCATTTACTGCACGACTTCATATCTCTTGGATCCTTTTTCTGCATATCCTCAAGATAAATCCTTACGTTTTCCTCCTCAATACTTTTAGGTTCGTCGTTATTCCACTTCTTTGCCCCATTATATATCAATACATTCACTCCTTCAGATGGATATGGAACATCTCCTATAGTATGGAATTTATCTGTATCATTTTCACTTCTAAGGGTGTACCTCATTCTAGTCATTCCTTCATAGGGAGTTCCTACGAAGGGATCAAAGCTACATATAAAGACTACGATGCTCATTGTTTTAGGCAGTTTCTTTAATCCTTTCTTATAATCAACTAGAAGACCACCTAAATAAAACAAAGCTCTTGACAGCTCATCTTTGTTTCTGAATTTTTGTATTTCTATGTCTGCTCTGGTATTACCTCTCAAGTTTATTCTTGCATCCATTCGCATGGCCCTGCCATTTTTATTTGGAGTCGGAAAATTTTCTACTTTTACTCTCATCTTATCTGGTTCCTCTACATCTAATCCGACTAAAACTTTCAAAGATTATGCTGTGTACTTTTTGTTGTATTCAAATATACCCATAAGTGGCGGGTCGTACATGTTCATGTCATTAATATCTTTTTAAATGTTTTCTTCCATATTGTCTCCATAAATTAAGGATAGATAATAAAAATGGAGTCAGACAGGGGTAAAAGAGGATACTTTCCCAATTTTTTCAAAAAAAATAGACTGCCTTAGTGACAGTCCAATAATTACTTATCTATTCTAAAGAATAAAATAAGGCAGTCGATACACCGGCAGTCTTGTAAATGCCATCAGAAAACAAAGTTACCGTTATCCATTATTAATATTTCTTTTCCGTTATATGTAAGTGCCGTAACTCTCATATCTGAGCTTCCTACCATAAAGTCTGTATGTACCAGACTTTCGTTGCAGCCAAAGTCTTTAGAATCTTTATCGCCGATATGCAGGTTTGAAGTATATCCAGTGCCAAGAGCGATATGACATGAAGCATTTTCGTCTATCAGAATAGAACCAAACACTAAACCTGTCTTGGATATGGCGCTGGAGTCATCGACCAGTGCAATTTCTCCTAGTCTGGATGATCCTTCGTCGATGGCTAGATAATCATCGATTATTTTCTGCCCGACTTTAGCTTCCGCCTTAACGCATTTACCTTTTTCAAAGAAGAGTTTTACGCTCTCTGTATCTTTACCCATTACAGAGACGGGACGGGTAGTCGTTATATAACCCTCTGCAGTATCTTTATCAGGAGTATTAAAGATTTCAATAGTAGGAAGGTTAGGGTAGAAGACCAAGCCTGAAGTAGTGATGGATGAGCAGCCTTCAAACTTGGCTTCTCTTCTGAAGCCTACGGTGAAATCTGTAACGCTGCTTTCAAAGTGAAGAGACTTTATCTCAAGGCTATTTATTCTCTCTATCCTATCACTTACTTTTTTGTCTTCTTCTCTCCAATACTGGATATAATCAGGAGTATCGATATGAAGAATAGATGCAAGGATTTCAGCTAGATCTTCTTCTGTCTTATCTTCTCCCAGCACAGCTTTAGCCCACTTTGGTCCTGGAGCACAGCAGACACACCAAGCTAGATGGTTCTCCATATACATCTTAGATAGCGGCTTCTGTGATTCTCTGTAACAGCGGTTCAGTGTCTGATACTTATCGTCATCAAGTTCAGGTAGTCCTATTCTTTCATCCCTGCATTCGATTCTTACGTTCTTAATACCATCCTTAATGCCTTCATTTACATATTCTTTCAAAAAATCTGGGACAAAAGTCAAATCTTCATTCTCTTGATAGTATGCTCTCTCTTTATCAAGGAGCAAATCTGATACTCTGATATTTACATACTTCGCTCCCATCTCATATGCCTTTATAGCCATATTCTGGGCATAATAGTATGCGTCTGGTGAGACGACAATATTTAAGAACTCTCCCTTTTGGAGATTTATGCCTATTCTCAGCACCAAGTCAGAGAGTCTATCAGCATATAACTTCTTATTCATCTTCTTCTTCCTCATCTATAAACCAGCCACCGCTATAGATAGTTATCTCCTCGTCGTTATTATCAAGTGCTGTTATTACTGTACTTTCTCTACCAAGTGGGAGAGAGAGGGATAGTAAGCTGTCGACAGTATGTTCTATATTCTTCTCTTCGACAGCTTCTCCCTTTGGGCCCCCAATTGTGATTGATATTGTTCTCATTCTGTCGTATTCAGGAATGAGAACAATGTCTTCATCAAAGAGAGGTGACGATATTTCAGAGAGAGTAATCATACTTGCTCTTCCTGAAAGGGGATCCTGTTTCAAGTATAAATCCATTAATGCTTCTCCTTGGGGAGAAGAAGAATACTCCACAATCTTTCCGCCATTAAATCTAAGGGAAAGGTTTCTTATTACTTTTCCCCATAAAACGATAGGCTTTGAAATAATTAGCCAACCTGTTAGTGTTGTGGGGTCCAAGAGCCTATAGATATCACTGGAAGTGATTGTAGGACAGAATACCCTCTTAGATATTGTTTCTATAAAAGAAGAGTGGAATTGAGAACCCTTAAGAAATGAGAACTCCAAGTCTGTGCCTTCATCGTCAACTATCCTACATTTATTTAGATTGAGTTTATTAAAGAACTTCACTAAGTATTGGGTTGATTCTTCTTTTGCATTCAATTGCGAAATGTAGTCGTCTCGTTCAAGAGATAGAATGTTATAGAGGATAGAAGATGATGAGGATCCATACTCTTCCAATATTTCATCCCATTCCCTGCTTGGAAGCGGGCAAGTTACGAAAGGTAGAGTCGGAAGCGGATTATCCAGAGGGTCAGAAAGTAGCTTAAATGACTGCAATGCCGCAGCATCATACTCTTTGTCTCCTGCTAAGTCTGGAAATGAACGAAAAAGAGGTATGTAGACAAAGCATGTGGGAGCCTTTGTCAAAGGGGAAGAGGAAAGATAATCGTAGTTTTCTACGATTCTTCCTTTCTCTATTCTTTGAATATAGCTGCCGTTGCCACTTATAGCCTTGGCTTTGGCGGCAAGAAGCTTTGCAAACTCAGCATTCTCTTCTTCTGTATTTATAGATAATACATCTGTATTCTTAACTTTTAAGGCGCATTCTATTACTGCGTCTGCATATTTATCAAAAAAAATATCCATAATAAATAAAGGCGGCATCTGCCGCCATACTTAGTTCCTCCTACCGCGGTCTTTTTTTGTTCCGTGTAGTTTTACATAGTCCAAAGTCTTTTGGAATTCGTTTAAGAACTCTCCCAAGTCTTCCTGATAGACAATTACCGATTGTCTAAGGAACTTTCCGTCTACATCTGTAGGTCTTGACTCTACGATATTAAGGTAAAGGTCTCCGTAGACGTTTTCTTTTACATTGAAAAAATAAGTTCTGTCGTTTTTAATTAGTTTTGTGGAAAAAACTTCTCCTCGCTCACCCATATAATGGCCCTCCGTATTTTCAATGATATGGATAATAGGGTATTAGTGCAATAAGGCAATGGAAAACAAATAAAAGTAGTTGCGAACTAGAAAGTCTAAGAATAACGCAAGAATATATAAAAAGATTTATGAATAAAAAGAAATTTAGAAAAAATACTAATGAAAGCAAAAGAATAGTTGCATACTCGCAAAACTTGTGAGAAAGTAAATGCAACATAAATAGAAAGAGAGGAACTAAACTATGAAATATGGTCGTACTTATAACTTTTCAGCGGGCCCAGCAATGATGCCGGAACCTGTTTTGGAAGAAATCAGAGATGAAATGATGAACTACCGTGGAAGTGGTATGTGTGTCATGGAAATGAGCCATAGATCTAAGGTTTATCAGCAGATTATCGATGATGCAGAGAAAGACCTAAGAGACCTTATGGGTATTCCAGATAATTATAAAGTCCTCTTTATCCAGGGCGGTGCTACACTTCAGTTCTCTATGATTCCTATGAATCTTATGAAAAACGGCAAGGCTGTATATATCGAGACAGGAGCTTGGTCAAAGAAAGCTATTGCTGAAGCTAAGAAGTGTGGAGAAGTTATTGTTGCTGCTTCCAGCAAGGACAAGAACTTTACATATGTTCCAGATTGCTCAGATTTGGATATTCCAGAAGACACAGATTATGTCTACATTTGTGAAAACGAAACTATCCATGGTGTAACATATAATAAGCTTCCGAATAAAAAGGGACACATCTTGGTTTCAGACCAGTCATCTATGTTCTTGAGTAAGCCATGTAATGTCAGCGACTATGGCTTGATTTATGCAGGCGTTCAGAAGAATGTAGGACCTGCAGGTATGGTCGTTGTCATTATCAGAGAAGATCTTATTAGAGATGACTTGGACAATCTACCAATCTATCTCCAGTATAAGACACATGCTGATAACGGCAGTATGTATAACACTCCTAACTGCTGGGCTATCTATTGCTGCGGAAAAGTATTCAAGTATCTTAAGGATATGGGCGGACTAGAAGTAATGCATCAGAAGAACTTGGATAAGGCTAAAGTCATGTATGACTTCCTTGACTCTTCTTCTATGTTCAAGGGAACTGTAGAGAAAGAGTTCAGATCTTTGATGAACGTTCCATTTGTTACAGAAAGCAAGGAGCTGGATGCAGAAGTAGTTGCTGCAACAAAGGCTGCAGGATACGACAACCTTAAGGGACATAAGAGTGTAGGCGGTCTCAGAGCCAGCATCTATAATGCTATGCCTAAGGAAGGCGTTGAGGCTCTTGTAGAGTTCCTGAAGAAGTTTGAAGCAGAACATAAGTGATTCTCCTTTACTGACGAATATGCGCTTCCTCTCGAAAGAGGGGAATTTTGCTAGGCAAAACTCTAAAGTAGGATTAGAGTTTCTTTATGGATAAAAATACACTGATTCCTATTGGAAAGATGGCTAAAGCAAATAATGTCTCTATTGCAACCCTGCGCCTATATGACGAAATGGGACTCATTAAGCCCTCCTTTATAGATCCTCAGACTAACTATAGATACTACGACGTAAATCAGACTTCCAGATTAGACCTTATTAGATATATGCGTGATATGGGAATGAGCATCAAAGATATATCTCTCCTATTGGAAAAAGAAGATATTGATTTGATTGAAGAAAAGCTTGTAGAGAGGAGTATCCAGATAAGAAGTGAAATCAAGGCTTTGAAGTCAACTCAAGATGCAGTAGATAGGACTATTAAGTCTATAGAGAGATATAGAAAATCCCCGCTACCAGGAACGCTCTCCCTTGAGTTTATAGAAAGAAGACGAATACTTTATATTCAGTCACCAATTGATTTTTATCGTTATGGAATAGAGAAATACGAAGAGTGTATCAGAAATCTTAGACTCAAACTTGTGGGAATGAATATTCCTCAAGTCCTCTCATATAGCCTTGGTACCAGTGTAAAGAAAGATGACTTTATGGAGGGGAAACTTGTTGCAGATAAGATATTCATCTTCGGTGACAAGCGTCTCTCCGAGTACTCTGATGATACTCTCCTTCTGGAAAGCGGTATGTATGCATGTGTATATCTGGACAATTATGACAACGAAAAGAAAGAGGCTGAGAGACTTCTTAAGTTCGCTTTAGATAACGGATATGAAATTGCTGGGGACTATATCTGCGAAGAGATGACGGAGTTGAACTTCCTACAAAAAAGACAGAGAAATATGTTCCTCAGACTCCAAGTTCCAGTTATTTTTTCTAAATAGTTTGACTCTCAACTAGGAAGAGGGAATTAAATCCAAATATATCTATAAAAATTTGGAGATTAGAGAGGAAATTGCAAAACTCTAATTGCATGAAATTTTATGCATGGATTATAGCATGAACATACAAGAAATCACCTTCCTTATTGTTTTTCTTCTTTTCTTCATGAGGCTGAAACGCTCAAGAAGTCAACAAACAAACAAAAA
>JALFCJ010000174.1 GCA_022771185.1 Spirochaetales bacterium
AGGAGCCTATGTACTTCTTCTATTCCTCCATTCTCTCTTTCTCTATAGTAATTGGAGTCGTGGTAATCTTCAAACCTATCGCTGTCTTCATCCAAGTTTTCAAGGAATATAAACTCGTCACACGCATTTCTGAATGGCTCAGGAGTCTTTCTCTCTCCCACGCCTATTACGAACACTCCATCTTCGTGGAGTCTTATGGCAAGAGGCGTGTAATCGCTGTCAGAAGCGACTATGGCAAAGGCATTGTATGATTCACGATGCAACAGATCCATGGTATCGATGGTAAGAGCCATGTCAGTGGCATTCTTACCTGAAACATAGTCAAATTGTTGCTCTGCCTTTATCGCAAGTCTCTTCAACTCCCCTTCCCAGTTTTTCAGTGTATTCTTTTTCCAGTTACCATATGCACGCTTTACTACAATGCGTCCATATGTAGAAAGCTCCTGTATAATACCACCCAGCTTAGATAGCTGTGTGTTGTCAGCATCGATTAAAAGAACAATTTTATAGTCTTCCATGGGAAAAATATAACAAAAGTAAAAGGTGATAGAAAGAGAGAAACATGAAAATTTCATTCTATTGACAACGTTTCAATTTGATATCATTATAATATCACATAAAGGAGATAACATATGTCCGAGGTAAAATACAGTGAAGAAAAAATCCTTAAACCAGCAAGTGGATTAATAGCGCTCGTAATAATTATCGCAGTACTTTTAGTCTCTATCGCAGCAATGATCATGGGTGGAGTACTCATGGATGAATATGACAACTATGTATTTGGAGTACCATCTCTTGTTTGTGGAATAATTGTATGTATCGCTTCCTGCGTTGCATTCGGAGGCTTGAAGATCGTCAACCCAAATGAAGCATTGGTTCTTTCTCTCTTCGGAAAATATTATGGAACCATTTATGAAAATGGATTCTGGTATGTAAATCCATTTTCTTCTGCAATCTATCCACAGGCAAAAGTTGCAGAAGCAAAGAATACAAGACTCCAGGCATATAACAACAAGAAGAGCCAGGCTGAGATATCGGCATCGGAGGCTGCTCTTGCTTCTGCCAGAAAAGTCAGCACAAAGGTCTGTACTTTCGTAAACGGAAACCAAAAGGTCAATGATAAACTAGGTAACCCTGTAGAAGTAAGTGCAATTGTCATTTGGAAGGTTGTAAACGCAACAAAGGCTGTACTTAATGTAGACTACTATAAAGAGTACCTCTCCAACCAGACAGACTCTACTATCAGAAACGTTGCACGCCTCTATCCATATGATATCATCGACGACAACGATGACGAAAAAGATGACATCAACGAGAAGACTCTCAGAGGTTCCGCTACCATCATCGCTGAAGAGATGAAGAAAGAGTTGGAAGTAAAGGTAGCTGACGCTGGCATCGAGATTGTTGAAGTAAGACTCAACCAGATTGCATATGCTCCGGAGATTGCAGCAGCAATGCTTCAGAGACAGCAGGCTATCGCAGTCATCGCAGCCAGAAAGAAGATCGTTGAAGGCGCTGTTTCAATGGTTGAGATGGCTCTCGATAAGCTTAAGGAAGACGATGTGGTGGATCTTGATGAAGAAAGAAAAGCACAGATGGTATCAAACCTATTAGTTGTGCTATGCTCAAGTAAGGAAGCAAACCCTATACTTAATGCAGGATCAATATACTGATGGCTGAGAAGAAACAAGTACCTCTCCGCATATCGAAAGAGCTCTTCGATGAACTCTCTAGATGGGCGGAGGATGATTTTAGATCTCTTAATGGACAAATCGAATACCTTCTTACTGACTGTGTCAGAAAAAGAAGGAAGAAAGAATTCGGCCAAAATAACGAAGAAGATGCAGGTAACTAAACGCCTGCATCTTTTTATTTTAACAAAGAAAAAAGGGATTCATGTCACATACATTGGCAGTCACTTATTTTATCATAGTTAGATACTTCTTATGCTTTCTCTATAATGCACTTATGCTCTTTTGTATTAGAATCGTAGTTTATTCCCACTAGGAGTGTGTTGCCTTTATAAAGCTCTAGCCCTGAAAAATAGTGCTTATCTTTTATCTGATTTATAGCCTTTCCTTCGCTCTGGTCTTTCTTAAGCTCTATCACCAAG
>JALFCJ010000182.1 GCA_022771185.1 Spirochaetales bacterium
ACTGCCCAGAACGAGACTCGAACTCACACACCGTTGCCGGAACTAGGACCTGAACCTAGCGCGTCTACCAATTCCGCCATCTGGGCAAATCTGAAAAAGATGGTAACTTGTATAGAGATTATGTGTCAAGCAAGGCTAGCCCTTGAAGGGCAAAGCTATTACACTTTTCCTTATGATTAATATTCTCTTTTTAGGAGAGCTGGTCGGTAGATGTGGCATTGCGTCCCTCAAAACTGGGCTAGCTGGTATTAAGACTAAATATAGTGTCGACTACACTGTAATAAACGGTGAAGGCATGACTAATGGCTACGGCATTGGAAAACAACATTCCATGCAACTGGGAAAACTGGGCATCGATCTCACAACCGGCGGAGAGAAGATGTTCTATAAACCAGACTTTGTTGAATTCATGCAAAAATGCTCTTTTGTTCTTCGTCCCCTCAATTATCCTCCACAGTGCCCGGGCAAGGGAGTGAAGAATGTAAACATCAATAACAATAGTTTTCTGATCATTAACCTTCAAGGCCACTCAGGCATGAAGCAATCTATACAGAATGCATTCGTTGCCATAGATGCCTTTCTTAAGAAAGTAGAAGGCGACCCTATTATTCTTGTGCAGTACCATGCTGCAACAACAGCAGAAAAGGCTACTATGCTTCATTTCCTGGACGGAAGAGTTGCTGCAGTAATCGGAACACATACAAAAGTAATGAGTGCTGACGAAAGAGTCACAGAAAGCGGCACAGCCTTTATAAGCGACAATGGCAGAGTGGGCTCATTTATGAGTGTAGGCGGCTTCGATACTGAAACAGAAATAGGAAAATATAGGACCCAAATTCCTCAGAGAAGCAGAGAAGCTTGGGATGACCCAAGAATTCAAGGGGTTGTAGTTTCAATCGATGAAAAAACCAAGAAGGCTGTTAAAATAGAGATAGTCGACGAAAAGGTAGACGTAAAAAAGCCACAGGAAGCATAAATGGAAAAAAGTGTAACAGTATTAGAGAACACAAAAGAAGGAATAAAGGTGGGGTGTGATAGCCAAGCTTGCAGTGGCTGCAAAAGCGAGATGTTCTGCAGAAACAAAGACACTACCTTTACAGTCGAAAATCCATCATCCATTCCCTTAAAGAAAGGAGACAAGGTCCTTATAGATATCCCTGAAGGAAGAGCCACACTCTCTGTAATACTATCATTGGCGCTCCCCCTATTGTTGTTTCTTCCTGGATACTTCTTGGGAAGAGTTTTCTTTACTAGCGAAATATCAATGGCACTAATGGGATTCTTGTTTATGGCACTTGGCTTTGGCGTCTCTGCCATTATCTTCACTCTTAAGAAAAGATACTTCTCTCCTATTGTCACTCGAAAGGAGGAAGAATGAAAAGAATCCTTTTTCTCTTAATCTTTATACTCACGTTCCTCTCATCATGTAAGAAAGATGAGGGCACTATAGTGAGTGATAATAGCGAGAGAGAAAAAGGAATCTACCCAGATATTATCCTGGAAAACGCTGAGTACCATATTGGAGAAAACGGCTCTGATCCAATTTACCTAAAGGCGGGAAAGATTACTTTCTATTCTAAAGATGGATATGCTCTGACGGAAAGCATGGAGTTTGTTTCTAAAGACGAAAAGGGAAACATAACTATCAGCGGCAGCGCAGGAAAAGGCTGGATCGATACGGAAGGAAGCAGCATGAATCTATCAGAGGGAGTAGTCTTTAAAGACGAAGAGAGGAATATGAAGATTAATGCTGATAACCTTATTTTCGATAGAGAAGAAGATACTATCGTTGCTGACGGCAGAGTTATGGTAGAATCAGAAGAAGGAAGCTTCATAGGCAGAGACTTTAAGGGCGACTTGAGGACTGGTGTCTATATATTCTCAGAGATTGAAGAAGGAGAACTAAACTTTGAATAAGAGATTATCTATATTTCTCACTATTATGATTTTATCTCTTCCCGTTCTCTTTTCTTCTTCAATCTCATTCTCTGGAGGAGAGAGCAGACTTGTAATGAGGGAAGGTGAGAAATCTGTAACACTAAAGAGCGGAGCAGAAGTCACTACAGGTTCCCTTTTTATCAAGGCAGAGGAGATGTCACTATCGGGAGATGACTGGAAGACGATCTCAGCCAAGGGGGATATCTCCGTCACCGACAGCGAAAGAGGAATCGAAATAAACACAGAGTCCCTCTGGTTTGATAGAAGCGATGAGTTATTGGTGATCTCATCCTGGTTCGAGATAGACGATACTACAGAAGAACTATATGCCCAGGCAGGAAGCTTAAGATACGATATGAAGAACGATAAACTTGAGATGGGCATGCAGGTCACTCTCTTCAAGATAGCTGAAGGGGAAGTGATGAAGTGCACTTCAGAGTCTGTCACATACGATAAGTCTTCCGGCATGCTTACTCTAAAGGGAGGAGCCAAGGTTGTGTGGAAGGGAGACAACTACGAAGCCCAGATCATCACTGTAGACACAAACGACAACACTATCTCCCTCTCAGGAAGAATTAAGGGGACCATCAATGGCTGATAGATTGGAAGTTAATCATCTCTCCAAGTTTTATGGCAAAAAGCACGTTGTAAAGGATGTGTCCTTTTCAATGGAAAGCGGAGATATTACAGGGCTCTTGGGTCCTAACGGCGCAGGAAAGACCACCTCCTTCTACATGATCGTAGGTTTTATTAAAGCAAACGGAGGTAAGATCCTCATAAACGGCGAAGATATCACATCCCTTCCAATGCACCAGAGATCAAAACTAGGATTGGCGTATCTTCCCCAAGAGCCTTCTATCTTCCGCAAGCTTACCGTTGAAGACAACATTATGCTGGTTCTGGAGACCCAGAGTTATCTGACGGGAAAAGAGAGAAAAGAAAAACTGGAAGAACTTCTGACAAACTTCGGTATCGATAGAATAAGACGCCAGTATGGATATACTCTTTCTGGAGGAGAGAGAAGAAGAACCGAGATAGCAAGGGCCCTTGCCACAAGTCCTAAGTTTCTTCTTCTTGACGAGCCTTTTGCCGGGATAGACCCGAAGGCTGTATATGAGA
>JALFCJ010000185.1 GCA_022771185.1 Spirochaetales bacterium
AAATTTCTTGCTATCGCTTTGATTGCAGTCGTTGCTATGACAGCAGTCTTCGCAAACGGAAGCAGCGAATCAGCTTCTTCTGAAATCAAGATCGGATTTATCGGACCACTCACAGGTGACTATGCTAACTATGGTACTCTCTGCCGCCAGGCTGTTCAGATGGCTATTGATGAATGCAATGCCAAGGGTGGTGTAAACGGTTCTGCAGTCAAGCTCATTGCTGAAGACAGTGAGGGAGACCCGAACAAGGCTTATGCTGCTATGGAAAAGCTTGCAAACACAGATAAGGTTTGTGCAGTTGTAGGACCTGTTTTGACAGGAGAAGCTTTCTCTGTAGGCCCAATCGCTTGTGAACTTGGCGTTCTTGCAGTAACTCCATCTGCATCCCACAAGGATGTAACAAACCAGGGCGACTATATCTTCCGCACAACTCCATCTGATGGCCTTCAGGGCGAAGTTGCAGGTAAGTATTGGTATCAGGTCCTCGGTTACAGAAAGCTTGCTGTCCTCTATGCAAAGAACGACTACAGCCAGGGCCTCTACGAAGGTATGAAGGAAGCTTTCGAAGCTGATGGCGGTCAGGTTGTTGCTGTTGAGACATTCATGGTCGGCGACAAGGACTTCAAGACTCAGCTCACAAAACTCAAGAACACAGATGCTGAAGCAATCTATATCCCAGACTACACAGCTGAAATGGCTCAGATCCTCGAGCAGGCTTCACAGCTTGGTGTTGATAAGCCATTCCTCTCAGGCGACGGATTCTTAAGCGAAGAAATCTATCAGCTCGCTGGCGAGTACACAGACGGTGTTGTATACACAGCTTCTGCTCAGCTCGAAGAGACTTCTCTTGTCAAGGAATTCAGAGATGCTTACACAGCTAAGTGGGGTATCGGTCCTGACTCATTCGCTACAAACAGCTACGATGCTACAAACATTCTCCTCTCTGTCATCGCTAAGGTTGGAACAGGCAGAAAGGCTATCAGAGATGGTTTTGCAGCTGTTAAGGATTACGAAGGCGTAAACGGAACTATCAACTTCGCTGAAAACGGTGACCTCGTTGCTTATCAGGGAATTTATGAAGTTGAAGGCAATACTCCTAAGTATGTCGGCGCATTCAAGATTGAAAACGGAAAGGTCGTTAAGGTCAACTAATAAGGGATATCCCTTTGTTTCAAGGGAAGAGCGCCTCTCAAGTGGTGCTTTTCCCTTAAATTTATGAAATAATCGTAATCAATATTTTCATAGGAGGTCTCGATGGGATCTGTAAGTTTATTGTTCCAGCATCTCATGAACGGCCTGACATTGGGTGGCATATATGCCCTCATAGCTCTCGGCTATACTATGGTCTATGGTATCCTGAAGTTCATCAACTTCGCCCATGGTGATATTTTGATGGTGGGTGCCTATATCGGACTCTTCGCTTTTGATGCACTTAGGGGGTCGACACCCCTTGGCCCATGGTGGCTTGTATCGTTCTTCATCGCTATGGTTGTTTCCATGCTTGGTTGTGCTCTATTGGGTATGGTTATAGAAAAGGTTGCATATAAGCCATTGAGAAAGGGATCCAGACTTGCTCCGCTTCTCTCAGCTATCGGTGTGTCTTTTATCCTCTCAAATGGTGCGGCTTGGATGTTCGGAACCCACTCAAGAAAGTTCAACTATCCATTTGACAACTCGCCGATACATCTTGGTGGAGTAGTCATAACCCCACATCAGATTCTGATTCTTGTAGTCGCCATTGTGATGATGGTTGCCTTAAAGCTCTTTGTAGACAAGACAAAGATGGGTAAAGCCATGAGAGCAACTTCCCTTGACGGTGATACGGCCAAGCTCATGGGTATTAACTCTGATATGATTATATCCCTTACATTCGGTATTGGTAGTGCTCTTGCTGCATGTGGAGGTATGTTGATTGCCCTTGACTATAAGGTCTACGCGACTATGGGTACCATGGTTGGTCTAAAGGCATTTGTCGCAGCAGTCGTAGGTGGAATCGGAAATATCACAGGAGCTATGCTTGGAGGCTTCTTATTGGGTCTCTTGGAAACATTCGGTGTAGCTGTCCTTGGAATTCCTCAGGGATTTAAGGATGCAATTGCCTTTGCAGTCTTGATCCTTATCCTTCTCTTGAAGCCGGAAGGTCTACTTGGAAAAGTCGAAAAGGAGAAAGTATAATGCTGAATTTCTTTATCCTTATTCTTATATATACATGTATCTATGCTTTTATGAGTCTTGGCCAGAACTTGATCACAGGATACTCAGGTATGCTCTCACTCTGTGCAGCAGGCTTCTTTGCCATCGGTAGTTACACTACGGCAATCCTGACCACATCTTTTGGTTGGTCATTCTGGGCTACTCTTCCTGTGGCTGCTCTTCTTTCAGCTTTGATGGGAGTATTGATCGGATTGCCGACACTAAGACTTAAGGGAGACTATCTAGCCATTGCTACTCTCGGTTTTGCTGAGATTGTAAGAAACATCATCAATAACTGGGATGCCCTTACAAATGGTCCTATGGGAATCCAGAGAATCCCAATGATCACTATCTTCGGAATCAAGATTTCTCCTTATCAGAAGTATGGGTTCTTGTTAATGGAAGTCATAATGCTTGTAATCTGCTGGTTCCTCTTTGAGCGTTTGGCTTCTTCTCGTATGGGAAGAGCCTTGGAAGCTATCAGAGAAGATGAGATAGCAGCAAACAGTATGGGAATCAACGTTACAAAATATAAGGTAGTATCTTTTGCACTCGGCGCAGCTGTAACTGGAATCGCAGGATGTCTTCAGGCTGAGTTTACTCTCTCCGTTTCTCCTGGCTCCTATGTATTTATGGTATCTATTATGGTTCTTTGTACTGTTGTACTCGGAGGTATGGGCAACTTCCTGGCTGTTATCCTCGGTGCATTTATCATTCAGTTTATTTCTTATCTTCCGCAGCTTATTGGGCTTTCGAATATCATTCCAGCCCAGGCTAAACAGATTATCTTTGGTCTCATTCTGGTCATAATGATGATCTATAGGCCACAGGGTATACTTGGAAGGAAAGAAAGAAATAACAAGAGAGCCGAGAAGAGTTGGCTCGAGAGTAAGAAGGAGGCTACAAAATGAGCATGCTTGAAACACAGGCTCTCACTAGAGAGTTTGGTGGCGTCATCGCCGTTAATAAAGTGGACTTCTTCGTTGAAAAGAATATGATCACCGGCCTCATCGGTCCTAACGGAGCAGGAAAGACTACTCTTTTTAATAACATTACAGGTCTCGATACTCCTACAAGTGGTAAAGTATTCTTTGAAGGCAAGGAGATTACCGGAACTTCTGCCGATAAAGTCTGTAGACTTGGAATCGCAAGAACCTTCCAGAACATCAGGCTTTTTAAGGAACTTAGCGTTATAGACAACGTAATGGTGGGTCGTCATTTCCATACTGGAAACAGTCGTAACAGAACAGTACAGGCCATCCTCAGTTATCTGAATGTTGAGAAAGAAGAAAAGAAAACTTATATGGATGCCATGAAGTGGCTTGAATTCTTCGGTTTGGAGGATTTGAGAAACGAGAAGGCAAAGAACCTTCCTTATGGTTATCAGAGAGAGTTGGAGATAGCAAGAGCTTTGGCTACTGAACCTCGTCTCTTGTTTTTGGATGAGCCTGCAGCAGGTATGAATCCTCAGGAGACTGAGGATCTAATGAAGACCATCAGAAGAATCAGGGATATCGGTGTAACCGTAGTCTTGATTGAACATGATATGAAGCTTGTCATGAATATCTGTGACAATATTACAGTACTCAACTATGGTCAGAAGATAGCTCAGGGAACAGCTATGGAGATTCAGTCTAACCCTGCCGTTATCGAAGCATACCTTGGAAAAGATGAAGATGAGGAGGACGATGAAGAATGACAGACAAAGAACTTCTCAAAATCGATAACATCAGCGTCAACTATGGAAACATTAAGGCCCTTAGAGGTGTATCCATGAACGTAAATGAGGGTGAAATTGTAGCCCTCATTGGCGCCAATGGTGCTGGAAAGTCTACACTTTTGAAGGCAATCGTAGGTCAGGAGCCTCTTGTTGAGGGATCCATTTCTTACGATGGCGAGATGTTGTATGAGGTCAAGGACAAGCACTACCATGGTGTTCCTACATATAATGTAGTGAAGAAGGGTATTGCCCTCGTTCCTGAAGGAAGACGCGTATTTGCGGATCTGACAGTAGAAGAAAACCTCGATATGGGTGCCTTCATGCTTAAAGACGATGCTCTTATCAAGAGAAAGAAAGAAGAAATGTTTGATTTCTTTCCTATCTTGGGACAGAGAAAGAAGCAGAAGTCCAGAAGCCTCTCGGGTGGTGAACAGCAGATGCTTGCTGTTGCAAGAGCTATGATGAGTAGCCCTCGTCTTTTGTTATTGGATGAACCTGGCCTTGGTTTGGCTCCACTTATCGTCCAGGAAATCTTCAGTAAGATTAAACTCATCAATAATGAAGATAAGGTGACTGTATTTGTCGTAGAGCAGAATGCGCGCCTCGCTCTTAAGAGCAGTAATGACGGATACGTTATGGAGAACGGTGTAATCGTACTTCATGACGAGGCCAAGGCTCTCTTGAAGAACCAGAAGGTAAGGGCCGCATATTTAGGTGAATGATTTTTGTGGTAGAGGTCTTTTCTCTGTTATAAAATCAAATTGAGGGAATAAAACTATGATTATAGAAAGAAGAATGACTAAGAATCCGGTGACATGTTCTCCTGACATGTCTATTCAGGATGCTTCCGACCTTATGGCAAGGGAGCATGTGCATCGTCTTCCTGTTCTGGATAAGGGCGGAAGATTGGTAGGTGTCATCTCCGAAAAGGATATTTTGAAGGCTGCTCCTTCTCCTGCATCAACTCTCAGTGCTTATGAAACAAATTATTTGTTGAGTAAACTTACTGTAAAGAAGATTATGAGCCGCAACCCTGTCACTGTTACAAAAGATACAACAGTAGAAGACGCTGCAACAATGATGGTTGATCAGGACCTCTCATGTCTTCCAGTACTTGAGGATGGAAAACTGGTGGGTATTGTAAGTAAGAGCGACTTGTTTAAGATGCTTCTTGAGACATTCGGTGCCAGAATTCCTGGAACAAACATCTCATTCTTGGTAGAAGACCAGAAGGGATGTATGGCTAAGATTATCGGCGATATCTCATCTAGAGGCCTTGATCTTGTGACATGCGCTGTCCTCAACGGCACTGATCCTTCCAATAGACTTATTACTGTAAAAGTAAGCGGCGCCACAGAAAGCGAGCTTGTGGATATCATAAAGCCATATGCAATTCAGGTAATGGATGTGAGATCTTACTCGTAAAGAAAGGGCCGGGAAACCGGCCTATTAAAATGGCACGTTCTCGGCTTCTTTCATCGCTTCGTCAACGTATTCTTTTATATCGTTTATTCCTTCGTAGCCACTATGTTTATCTATCCAACGAGAGAGAGCCTTTGAGAGTGAGGATATACCTGTATATTCTGTAGCTTCCCTCGCACACTGTGCTATCGGTAGGACAGTATCGAGAGGAAAGTAATCGTCATCTAGAGCCTTTGCTGTCTCTTCCATATTTCTTTTAATAATTTTCAATAACTTTTCCAGCCCCCAGTCTAAGGAGTATGAATCTCCTGCCCTTAAGACTTCTTCAGCTGCTTTTAATACTTCTTCTTTTGCCATGAAAGTATTATATCCATAAGAGGAGAAAGCATAAAGAAGCATTGTTTGACGTCACACTTTCTTAGTCTTAAAATTAGCATAGGAGGTGCCTATGCATTGGCTTATTTGGCTTTCAGCTGGAATTATCCTAGCAATACTGGAAGTATTCACTCCAGGATTCTTTATAGTGGGAATCGGAGTATCTCTGGCTATCGCGGCTCTACCTGCTGCATTGGGTTTACCATTTTGGGTTCAATTATTGGTGTGTGGAGCAATGATTCTTATATTCTTCCTTCTTGTCCGACCTCTTGTAATGAAGATACCTCACTCGGATAGTAAGAAGACTGGTACAGCAGCACTAATTGGAGAAGAAGGTATAGTAGTCGAAACTATCACTCGTATAGAAGGCGGAAGAGTGAAAGTGGGAGGCGAAGTATGGAAAGCAAAGAGTGATGAGACTATTGAAAAGGATTTATTGGTCGTCGTCACTGGAGTAGAGGGTGTCACCCTCAACGTAAGGAGAAAATAATGGCTGGAATTATCGTACTGATACTGTTAATTGTTCTTTTGATTGTTATTCTGATCAAAGGTTTTGTGATCATAAGCCAAGGTGAGACTATGGTTATCGAGAGACTTGGAAAATACTCAAGGACTCTCAATAGTGGTGTAAATATTCTTCTGCCTTTTATCGAAAAGCCAAGAGAAATCCTATGGCGAACTAGCGCTATGATTCAAGGTGAGAATAAGATTACTCCTACTAAGAAAGTATCGAAGATTGATCTTAGAGAGCAGGTCTATGATTATCCTAAACAGAATGTAATTACAAAAGACAACGTAAACATAGAAATCGATGCTCTTCTTTATTTCCAGATCACCGACCCTATGCGTGCCGTCTATGAAGTGGCTGACCTTCCAAACGCCATAGAGAAGCTTACTCAGACAACTCTTCGTAACGTAATAGGAGAGTTGGAGCTGGATGAGTCCCTCTCTTCAAGAGATACCATCAATAGTAAGCTTACAAAGATTCTGGATGAAGCTACTGATAAATGGGGGGTCAAAGTAAATAGAGTAGAACTCAAAGACATTACTCCTCCAAAAGAAATACGAGAGACAATGGAGAAACAGATGAGAGCCGAGAGAGATAGGCGTGCCGCCATTCTCATGGCAGAGGGTGACAAGCAGTCTAAGATTCTTGAGGCTGAGGGATTCAGGGAGAGTGAAGTCAATAAAGCCCAAGGAAAGAAAGATGCTGCAGTATTGATGGCTGAAGGTGAAGCAGAGGCAAAGATCAAGAGAGCTGAAGCTGAAGCGGAAAGTATCAGAATCGTTACTGAAGCTTTTGGTAACCCCGAAGATGCTAGAAACTACCTTGTTGCCATGAAATATATCGATACTCTAGGTTCCATGGTTACAGGACAAGACAACAAAGTTGTCTACATGCCATATGAAGCCACGGGTGTACTTTCGTCATTGGGGACAATGAAAGAGCTTTTCCAGAAGACAAATGGATAGAGAAAGGGCGGCTCAGCCGCCCATATTTATTCCCTTTCGCTCTTAGGTAATATGATATTTAATAGGATTGCAACGATTGTTGCTACGACTACAGGGGACTTTGCAAATACCATTGTGACCCAATCTGGGAACTGGGAGAGGGCTTCTGTTACTTGGCTTATACCGACGCCAAGCGCTGCTGCAAGTCCTACTATCGATGTATTTCTATGATTCATCTCTCCCGTAGATACAAGCTTCATACCAGTCATTGCGATAGAGGAGAATACAGAGACTGTCGCTCCTCCTAGTACGCACTGAGGAATAGTTGTAAGGATAGCAGAAAACTTAGGAACCAATCCCGCAATAAGAAGCATCAGTGCAGTGAGACCGAATACTCTTCGATTGACTACTTTTGTAGTAGATACGATACCTACGTTCTGTGAGTATGTGGCACTTGGTAATCCTCCGAAAAATGCAGAAGCCATATTGGAGAGTCCATATGCCACGATTCCTCTCTTTAGTTCCTTTCCTGTAGGCTCTCTATCTAAACCTCCCATGGTGGTGGCAGAAAGGTCTCCGATAGCCTGTATTGCATTAATTGCAAATAAAATTGAGAAAGAAACCACTGCAGAGAACTCGAATTTGATACCAAATGGCATAAAACGTGGAAGAGAGAACCATGTTGATTCTCCTATTTTCGATAAATCCACCATGCCAAATGGAATAGAGACTATGTATCCTACAATTATTCCGATAAGAATAGATGCCAGCTTGATTAATCCCTTTCCGAAGTTATTGCATGCTATTACTACCGCCAGCGTAATGAATGCAACCGTCCAGTTTTGCCAGCTTCCGAAATCCGGGCTTCCTGCTCCTCCTGCCATGTATCTTATGGCTGTTGGATATAATGATAGTCCAATAGTAAACACTACTGTTCCAGTAATGAGGGGAGGAAAGTATTTCTGAATCTTTTGAGCAAACATTCCAACTATGGCTGCAACAGCACCCCCAACTATCTGGGCTCCGAATACTTCAGCTATTCCATATCCCATGACTATTGCCTGCATTGATGCCAGGTATGCAAAAGATACACCCATTATTACAGGAAGCTTTGCTCCCCAAAATAGTTCTATGAACGTCATCAAAGCGGCAGTGACAAGAGAAGACTGGATCAACAATACGCTCTGGCTTTGGTTCATTCCTGCAACGGATGCAAGAATAATTGCTGGAGTGACAGACCCTACGATCATGGCAAATAGATGCTGAATTGCCATTGGGAGAGAGTAACGAATAGGTGGAAGACTACCATTTAATTCGAATAATAAAGATTTGTCTTTTTTTGCGGCCATGATTTCCATGATAACTTGTTTGTGTGATAAATCAATGAAAAAATTTGTTTTTTAAGAAAAATTTGAATGCTATTTTGATTATAACATAAAAGAATTTTAATATTTTAATGAAAAATATAAAATTTCAGTATTATTGTTTTTGCTTTCCATTACTTTGTGTATCAAATATTTATATAAAACGCAACAAATCGCAACATTTGTAATTGAATTATTATTAAATACAACTATCTGAATCTTTATACATTTTTTATGCAATAATCTCATTGACTAAATCCCATATAGAGAGTTAAGCTAGTCGCAGTTGTCTCATGGCAACTTCTTTTCTTTTTTCTGCTGAATATGATTCAGCGAAGGGGTTATTATGAAAAAAGCATTTGTCGTATTAATGGTTCTCACCCTTGTATCTGGTTTCGTTTTTGCACAGGGTTCTCAGGAAGGTCAGAGAGCAAAGTGGACAGTAGGTGTTTGTCAGCTGGTCCAGCATCCTGCACTTGATGCCGCTACACAGGGTTTTAAAGATGCTCTTGTCAAGGGACTTGGTGATGATGTTAAGATCGACGAACAGAATGCCAGCGGCGAGCCTGCAAACTGTTCTACAATCGTAAATGGTTTTGTTGCAAAGAATGTTGATCTCATTCTTGCTAACGCTACAGCTCCTCTTCAGGCTGCTGCAAGTGCTACAAGCACAATCCCAGTACTCGGAACTTCCATTACAGATTATGCTTCTGCTCTTGAAATCTCCGGTTGGACAGGAACAGTAGGAACAAACGTTTCCGGCACATCTGATCTTGCTCCTCTTTCAGAGCAGGCTGCAATGATCAAGGAGCTCTTCCCAGAAGCAAAGAAGGTCGGTATCCTCTTCTGCTCAAGCGAAGCTAACTCTGTTTATCAGGTTGAAGAAATCGAGAAGTATCTCGCCGCTCTTTCAGTAAGCACAGTGAGATTCTCCTTCACAGATACAAACGATGTTGCATCGGTGGCACAGAAGGCTGCTGACAGCTGTGACGTCATCTATATTCCTACAGACAATACAGCTGCTTCCAACACAGAAGCTATTGCAAACGTAGTTATCCCTGCCAAGACTCCTGTTGTTGCTGGTGAAGAAGGTATCTGCGCAGGCTGTGGTGTTGCAACACTCTCAATCAGCTACTATGATATCGGATATGCTACAGGTGAGATGGCAGTTGAGATTCTCAAGAATGGCGCTGACGTTTCCAAGATGCCTGTCCAGTATGCTCCTCAGGTTACCAAGAAGTACAACGCATCTATCTGCGAACAGCTTGGAATCAAGGCTCCAGAAGGATACGAGGCTATCTAAGCAAAATTTAATAATATCAGGGGAAAGTGATG
>JALFCJ010000222.1 GCA_022771185.1 Spirochaetales bacterium
GATGCTGTATAAGGCACAGTCACAGCCTGGCTCTTGATTGTTATTCCCCTCTCCCTCTCGATATCCATGTTATCTAGAATCTGGGATTCCATTGGGCCTCTAGCCTGCACTAACCTAGCTCTCTCGATAAACCTATCTGCAAGAGTACTCTTGCCATGGTCTATGTGAGCGATAATGCAGAAATTTCGTTTGTGGCTTGTGTCTACTGCCATATTTACCTCAAGTCAGTTACATGTTTGACAGCTTCGAATCCGAACATCTCTCTGATATCCTTATCATCGAGAGTCTCTTTTTCAACCAATGCCTCTGTTAGCTGATCCAGCTGATCACGATGAGTGGTCAATATGTCCATTGTCTCATCCATACATGCACTTAAGATTTTATTCATCTCGCTGTCAATTCTTCTTGCTGTTTCATCAGAATAGTCTTTGTGCTGTGTAATCTCACGGCCAAGGAACAATGGTTCTCCTTCGTCAGAGAGATTGATAAAGCCCAAATCTGACATACCCCATTCAGTCACCATTCTATGAGCCATAGTTGTTGCCTGCTTGATATCGTTGGATGTACCTGTAGTGGTCTCTCCATATACGATTTTCTCTGCGCAGTATCCGCCCATACAGATCTTGATTCTATCCATCAAATAACTCTTCTGGATAGTAAACTGATCTTTTTCAGGGAGACTCATTGTAAGACCAAGAGCCTGTCCATGAGGGATGATGGTAACCTTATGTAGTGGATCCACATGCTTTAGGTAGTAGTGGAGAAGAGTATGACCTGCCTCATGATATGCAGTTGCTCTCTTTTCATCTTCTGTCATGAAGACACTCTTCTTTGCGACCCCAAGCAATATCTTGTCTCTTGCTTCTTCGAAATCCTTCATATCGACAATGGTCTCATTGCTTCTTGCTGCAAAAAGCGCAGCTTCGTTGACAAGGTTAGCCAGATCTGCGCCACTTGTTCCAGGAGTAGCTCTTGCGATTCTCGCCAGGTCCACGTCTTCTGCAAGCTTGACTTTTCTTGTATGTATACGAAGTATATCCAATCTTTCCTGAACATCAGGAAGAGCGACAGTAACCTGTCTATCGAATCTACCAGGTCTCAAGAGAGCCGGATCCAGTACATCAGGTCTGTTGGTGGCGGCAATGACAATTACACCAGGATCAGTTGAGAAACCATCCATCTCTACAAGCATCTGGTTAAGTGTCTGTTCTCTTTCATCGTGTCCACCGCCAAGTCCAGATCCTCTACTTCTTCCCACTGCATCCAACTCGTCGATAAATATGATACAAGGAGCACTCTTTCTACCCTGCTCAAAAAGGTCTCTTACACGGGCAGCACCCATACCTACGAACATTTCTACGAAGTCAGAGCCGGAAGTGTGCAGGAATGATACCCCGGCCTCCCCTGCAACGGCACGCGCAAGAAGAGTCTTACCTGTTCCCGGAGGACCGACCAAGAGACATCCCTTTGGAATCTTAGCTCCGATAGACGTAAACTTGGCAGGATTTTTCAAGAAATCTACAATCTCCTGAAGTTCATATTTTGCTTCTTTCTGTCCGGCTACATCCTTGAAAGTAGTCTTATTTGAGTTGACGTCGTACTCTTTTGCCAGGGATTTACCCATTCCTCCCATAAGTTTTCCACCACCCATAGCACCGGTACTTCTCATCATAGAGACCATAAGTGCAATGAATATTATCCATGGAAGGAGTTCCAAAAGGATATACCAGAATGGAGTGGTCTCAGCGACACCTGTAACCTGAACACCATAGTCAAGCAATGTCTGAACCAGTTCTGGGTCTGAATATGGAATCCTTGTGGTGTAATATCCACCATCATTTGTTGTAAAGTTGACAGTAGAGCTACCTACGATATCAGCTTTAGATACCTTGCCTTTCTCTACAACAGTCATGAAATCTGTATAACTGACGCTTGTAGCCTTTGCCTTCTGGGAATCCTGAAAGAATACAAAGAAAAATGAGATAAGAAGGACAATCAATGCAATAAGAGCAAACTTGTTGCGCATTCCACCTTTATTAGGAGTCGGAGATCCACCATTCTTTGGAGGTTCAGACCCCCAATATCTATATTTGTCATAGACATTTTCTTTGTTCTTGCCCGACTTTTCCTCACCCTTGTCATTGGGTTTGGATGTAGCACTTTCAGGCTTCTTATTCTCTCCACCGCCTATATCGTTATCCTGAGGTTTAGGATCAGGAGATACTACTTCTCCAATTATTTCTTCTTTTTTATCTTTATTTTCGTTTTCCATCAAAACACCTTTCTAAATAATATAGCTATTATCCAACACATGAACAAGGGAGCCCTTCTTTATAGGATATCCTCTTTTTATGTAGGACTCCAATACAAGAAAGCCTCCCTTAAGTATAGAATCTATGTATTTTTATATTCTTGCCAGAGCTTCATCTTCTCTTCTTTTGACTACAGAAGAAAGAATCATTTCTATTTTAGAAAGATCATCATTCGTTTTGTTTAGGCTGGATAGAATATCATCTTTCGATTGAATATTGAAAGCCTTTGCAAATTCAATCGTCTCTTCATTGACACTGGAGAGAAGAGATACAACTGTATTAAGATCTGCATCGTCTCCATTTTCATAAAGAAAAACCTGTACAATAGATTTAGTGTTCTTTACTTTCTGCTTAAACTTCCATAATCCTTTTCTTACACTACTTCTATCTGCCGCCCCTTTATTAATTGTATCCACCATATTTTTAGTGCTTTTTTTCATCTTTCTTGTATCTTCAAGGGCATTCACTATAATATCTTTCTTCAGTCTCTGTGCACGACAAATGAGATAAACTACAATACAAACTATAACCCAAGCCAGAATGTCTGCAAGAGCACTGATCATTACATCGCCTGTCAACAGTTCCATCATTTTTCCATACCTCCTTTATCTCTATAGCTAAGAGTAAGCTGTGGGAATGGTACATTAATGTTATTCTTATTAAGAGTCTTTAATACGTTTTCGTTTAGATACCAGGTTACATTCCAATAATTCTCGCTGTTCACCCATACTCTCAAAAGAATCTGGACTTCGCTGTCAGCAAGATTCTTAACCATTACCATAGGAGCAGGATTCTCAAGTATAGCTTCATTTTTTAAAGCAACATTAAGTATTACTTTCTTTGCCTTCTCTATATCACTATCATAGTCGACACCGATAACCATATCGATTCTTCTTTGTTTCATTGCAGAGTAATTGGTTATTTCCGATGAAAAAACAGTTTTATTAGGAATGGTGACAGTTTTATTATCTGGAGTGACAAGCACTGTATGAAGAAGCTTTATCTCTTTGACTGACCCTGAAACACTTCCAATATCCACATAATCGTCTACCTTAAACAGCTTACTTGTAACAAGCATCAACCCGTTAGCTACGCCTCCGATGATATCCTGGACAGCGAGACCTATGGCAAGTGTGACTGCACTGAGAGCGGAAACAACACCCGAAAGAGGAATACCAAGTCTTCCCATAACAACGAAAAGTAGACCGACGTAAAGAATAATTCTGAAAACCGTTACGAAAAACGAGATTAGAGATCTATCCAAAGAGCTATCTAATAATCCTTTTTCAATCAGTTTAAGAATGTTTCTAACAATCAAAATGCCAATAAAGGCGATTACTGCTGTAGAGATATAGTTTATGCCATACATCTCCATGAATTTCACAAAACCATTCATAAAAAAACTCCAAGGGGAAATATAATACTTTTTTATACACAAGGCAAATTTGGGGCTAAAAAAATACCTCCCATATTGCTACGAGAGGTATCGATACGACTTCTCTAGAAGCTCCAGCCGATTCTGACTGCGCCTCCGAAGTTATATTCTTTTGTCTGGATGAAATACCTTCCCTGACCTTCGAGAGACAAGAAGAGAGTATCTCCAAGCTTCCACTGTACTCCAAGCACTCCTGTTGCAACCACAGCACTATTGAATCCAAATACCTGTGGACCAATATGGGACGTGATACCGGATACATTACTTGCAAGTGAATATCCGACACCGATTCCAAGGTAAGCTCTTGCTTTCTCCCAATCGAGAGAGAACATAAGTTTGGCATCCAATGTTCCATCCACAGCCCAGTTGTTTCCATTAAGGAAGAACTTAAACTCGTGACCGATGAATGTTCCATCAAGAGGTCTGAATATAAATGCAGCATCAAATCTTGTTCCGACACCAATTGGACCAAGGTTAAACATATTCCTAAACTCGCCTGCGACGCTGAATGTCGGGAATATTGTAGGATTATAGCTTCTTCCTGTCTTGAAGCCAAAATCTGCACCAAGAGATAGTGACACATCAAATGCAGTTACTTTTTCAGCAACAGGAGATATCTTTTCTTCAGCCAATGCAACTTTGACACCATCTGTCACAACACTGACGAC
>JALFCJ010000286.1 GCA_022771185.1 Spirochaetales bacterium
GATTGTCACTGCACTTCTCTGAGACAGAGGATTATCAGGGCTCAACACACACATAAGGTAGTCTGTATCAAGTAGCATGGAAGAGAACTTGGGATTATTGGAAGAAGCGTCTATGATTGCTAAATCAAGCTCATAGTTTTCTAGTTTATCATAAAGATTATTTATAGTATCAGTAGTAAGCATAATCTTTACACCATTGTTTTCAATGCTGTATTTTGCTAGGGCGGCGGCTGTGACGTTGCTCTCCGAGGTATGGGTGATTCCTATTCTCAAAGGGCCTACGTTTTTTTCTGAGTTCTCCAATTCCAAAAGCATCTTATCATAGAGAGCTTTTTGCCTACGGGCATATTTAAGAACAATTTCTCCTTGCTGTGTAAGGATTAAGCCATTTTTATTCCTAATAAAGACCTTAGCGCCCACTTCCTCTTCCAGTTGCTTGATCTGTTGGCTGACAGCTGGCTGAGTCATATATAGAGCCTCTGCTGCTTTTGTGAAATTCAGATACTCTGCAACTTTTAGGAAAGTATACATTTTTGTTCCAAGCATAGTAACTCCAATAAAATATTTTTATAGGAATAAAGAATAATATAATTTGCATTTATCTTCAACAATAAATATCATTCTATTCCATACAAGGAGAGATTATTATGGATACATTATCTTTTATTGAAAGAATCGGAATTACAGACCCTACTGCAATAACAGTCATATCAGTATCCTTAATGCTTTTTTTCGGCTTTTTTATGACACGAATAACGAAGCTCATGAGACTTCCTAATGTCACGGCATACATCCTATCTGGAATTCTTATGGGCCCCTTTGTCTTTAACTTAATCCCCAAAAGCACAATCGAAGGAATGAGCTTTATAGGTGACATAGCATTGTCTTTTATCGCTTTTGGAACAGGCGAGTACTTCAAAATGGGTATTTTAAAGAAAAATGGAAGAAAAGTTGTAATCATTACAATCATGGAGGCTCTTGCCTCTTCCATAGTTGTGTTTATGTCCACATTCTATATTCTCAAACTAGACTTCGGCTTCTCCCTTATTCTTTCTGCCCTGGCTTCTGCTACGGCACCGGCTTCAACATTGATGACAATAAGACAGACAGGGGCAAAGGGTGATTTCGTGGACACACTTTTGGGCGTAGTGGCCTTGGATGATGTGGTGGGATTGATTGCTTTTTCCCTTGCCATTTCTATTTCTTCATCTATCGCATTGGGAGTATTAGATTTCAAGGTCCTCTCTGTGCCTATCCTTTCAAATATTGTGGTTCTAACAGTAGGAGGAGCTTTCGGTTTTCTTTTAAAATATCTTCTCAGAAAAAGAAGCACAGACAACAGACTGATTGTTACTGTGGCGATTCTCTTCGGATCCTGCGGAATCTGCACCTTATTGGGTGTATCGCCTCTTCTGGGATGTATGTCTATGGGCATGGTCTATATAAATGCAACAGGAGACGAAAGATTATTTAAGCAACTCAACTACTTCAGTCCTCCGATCCTGCTGCTATTCTTCGTCAGATCAGGATTGAACTTCGATCTTGGATCGCTATTTAGCGGCATGAAGGGGTTTGGAACCATGCCCCTCTCAATAATCGGCCTCATGTATTTCTTTACAAGAATTATTGGTAAATACTCCGGAGCATATTTGGGATCTCTTATTACGAAAAAAGACAAAAGAATCCGCTCCTATCTGGGTCTGGCCCTCATCCCTCAGGCGGGAGTAGCCATAGGCTTGGCTGCCATGGGCGCAAAAGTATTGGGAGGAGATGAAGGAAGGGCTCTTGAAACAATAATCCTCTCTTCAAGTGTCCTCTATGAATTAATAGGCCCTGTATCTGCAAAACTATCTCTCTATCTCTCCCATTCTTATCCAAGAAAAGAAAAAGAGAAAGAGAGCGTCCCAGAAATAAGTATAACTTCCATGGCAAGAGGTTAAGAAACAGGAGAGACAATGAAATCTATAGAAAAAAAGAATAAGTCCCAAGAAGGGACTGAAAAGACTATTGAGGAAAAAGATGAGAAATATAGAGACTACGAACCTCTTGTCACAAGACCAAATGTATGGAGAGTCTTCGCTTTCTCTGGGAAAAAGAACTATGGAGATGGAGACAATGATTAAATATCCTCATAAAGGGCAAACTCCAGATTGTCGCGTACAAATCTCTTTCCGTTCCATGCATATGTCCGGCCATCGGAAAGTGTCAGGATATGAGAGTGCTTCTCTCCTTTCTCCATATAAACCGAAAGCCCGTCATATTCTCCCATCAGCTGCAGATCTCCGCTTATAGGCTTACGACAATAGAGACGGCACATGCTTGTAACCAATTCAGGAGATGAAAGGAAAAAAGAGGTTGCTGCAGAAACAAAAGATTCCGCCTCCTCTATAAAGGAGAGATATCGCTTACTTTTCTGAAATATCGCCAATGTATCGTATGTGAACATAAACATAACATAGGATGAAATAAAAAGAGTTCTTCAAAAGCTATTATCAAATAGAAGAATTTCTTATAGACTCATAACAAATAATCATAGATAAAGGGAGCAGACTGTGAATTTAGCCGACGCTTTGTCGCTTCTTGGCGGAGTATCGTTATTCCTTTTCGGAATGACGCTTATGGGGGAGGGCCTCAAGCTTGTAGCGGGAAACAAGCTTGAATTGATACTATACAAGCTTTCTGGAACTCCTTTGAAAGGTATTCTTTTAGGAACTGGAGTCACTGCTGTCATTCAGTCTTCATCGGCAACATCTGTAATGGTAGTCGGTTTCGTAAACTCAGGAATGATGAAGATGAAACAGGCTATATCCATAATAATGGGTGCAATCATCGGAACCAGTATTACAGGTTGGATCATTTCTCTCTCAGACATAGGTGGAAGTAACGGTCTCTTAAGTCTATTGTCCACAGAGACACTATCTGCAATTACAGCCATTGTAGGTATCTATCTTAGACTTTTTTCGAAGAAACAGACTCATCATCATACAGGCGATATTCTGATGGGGTTTGCAATCCTGATGTTCGGAATGAAGGCGATGAGTTCTTCTGTAAGCTCACTAAGGGAAAGCGAAGTCTTCATTTCTCTTCTCACACAATTCTCCAATCCCATTTTGGGAATAATTATCGGGATGGTCTTCACAACTGTAATACAAAGCGCCTCTGCCTCCGTCGGTATTCTTCAGGCCCTTTCGTCAACTGGTGCCATTACCTTTGAAATCGCCTTGCCCATAATAATGGGTATTGCTATCGGAGCATCGGTCCCTGTACTTCTCTCAGCTCTTGGAGCCAGCACAGACGGCAAAAGAACTGCCCTTTCATATCTTGTTGTAGATACTCTTGGTGTAATAGTTTTCTCTCTCTTGTTTTACTCAATTAATGCTGTGGTACACTTCGCTTTCATGAGCACTCCTCTCAGAAGTGTAAACATCGCCTTATTAAATACAGTATTCAGATTAATAGTAGTGGCATTGCTTCTACCATTTATCTCCCTGTTGGAGAAACTAGTCTCTACTCTCATAAAAGATAAAAAGCAGGAACAAGACAAAGAGTTGGACGATATCAAGAGA
>JALFCJ010000295.1 GCA_022771185.1 Spirochaetales bacterium
ATCGACGCAGGGTAGAGCAGTTGGCAGCTCGTCGGGCTCATAACCCGGAGGCCGTAGGTTCGAGTCCTACCCCTGCTAAAGTGGTATCTGGACTATCGAGTGAGCAAAAGCCGCCGATAGATGTGGTTTCCAGACCCGAAATGAAGTTAGGCAATCCGTTCTGTGGAGCAAAGGCACCGGAGTGGGTTGCCATTGTTTTTTTATACTCATACTACATAAGAAAATATCATCAAGTACCAACTTACGTTTCTAATGGCTTTTAGCTTTTCTGTTATTCATATACTAAAGGAATAAATCTCCCAAAGATTCATTTATGATTAAACTTACAAGACCTAAAACTGGAACCAAAATGGTTCCTAGTTTCAAATATAGTTTAAAAGAATCTCTAAATCTTCAAAAAAGAGTGTTTGTTTCAACTATGTAGAGGGATAGCTTTAAAACTGTGGAGTTTCATTTTGAGTTTTAAAGTTATTCTGATATATCCAATAGCTTAATAAAGAATAGGATTTCAGCTTCTCCAGAAATCTTTAGTAAAGAGAGCATAGACTGTAAAGAGTTCAAGTCTTCCTACAAGCATTAAGAATGAGAATACCCATAGTGCCCAATCTGGATATATGGAGAAAGAGAAATCCATTCCTATTCCTCCCAGTCCTATACCAATATTTCCTAGAGTCAAAATACAGGAAGAAAGGACAGTGATAAGATCTTTTCCCGTCAGTGATATAACAATAGAAGCAATGGCGAAGGTAACTAAGTACATTCCAATGAAGCCAGAGATGCCTGAGACAGTATCTTGAGAAAGAGTATCGTCACCAATTCTTATCTTCGATACTGAAGTAGGGTGGAGTCTCTTTCTTATTGATGACTTACCAAGTTTAAATATAGTCGCAACTCTAATGACTTTGGGGCCGCCTCCAGCACTTCCTGCACATCCCCCGATAAAGGAAAGCACAAAGAGAATCATCTGTGAGAATATCGGCCAGTTCTGGTATTGGGTAGAGGAGAAGCCTGTCGTAGTTGTGAAAGACACAACTTGGAATAATGAATGCCTGATAGCGTCAATTGCCTTCATTCCTGCGCTAAAAAATAGATTCAAGGCAATAAATAGGGAAGAAACCAAAACGATGGCTGTGTATATTCTAAGCTCTCCGTCTTTCAAAGCCTTCTTCACTTGTCCCCTTATCGCTTTAAAGTACAGAGCGAAGTTTGCACCTGAAAGAAACATAAATATTATACAGATCCACTCGATTGCTGGAGAGTTGAATGAAGCGATGGAAAGGTTTGTCGGTGTGAAACCTGCCGCACCCATAGTACCGAAAGTGACAGTGACTGCGTTATATAAATTGAGGCCGAATACCATCAATAACACTGTCTCCAACACAGAGAGGAAGAAGTATATAGACCATAGAGCCATTGCCGTATGCCTGATATGAGGAGTAAGCTTATCTTTTGTGGGCCCCACAGATTCAGCTCCGACCAGTGCAGTCCCCTTGACTCCAAATGCTGGAAGAATGGCTACAAATAAAACTACGACTCCCATTCCTCCCAACCAGTTTGTCATGTTACGCCAGAAGAGAAGAGACTTGTCTACAGCTTCGATATTGTTTAATGCTGTAGCACCAGTTGTTGTAAAACCACTCATTATCTCAAAGTAGCAGGCTGCATAAGAAGGAAGCACGGAAGAAAAGAAGAGGGGGAGGGCTCCAAAGAGTGAGAAGAGCACCCAAGCCAGCGTTACAAATAGATAACTTTCTTTTGGCCCTATCTTGATCTCCCTATTTCCCCAACTGGTGGCAAATACTCCAACGAGGCTTGTAACTGTCATTAGTATGATGGTCTTAAGAAAACTTGAGAAAGCCACATCTTCGTTATAAACGACTGCAAGGACAAGAGGCACCACCATAATGATGGCGATGAAGAGAAGTATAAATGAGAGAAGTCGAATAACAGATTTAACGTTCACCGAACATCTCCATTACAAAATCATAGTTCTCATGTACGCAGGAAACAAGAACTGTGTCATTAGGTCTGAAAACATAGTTTCCATCAGGAACAAAGCTTTCACCCTCGTTTCTTTTCACTCCTGTAAGGATACACTTTCCTCTGAAGTTTGTATCCATAAGTTTCTTTCCATTTAGACGGAATGAAGGCGAAAGAACATATTCATAGACTTCCAGTTCTCCGTCAAAAGTGGAGTGTAGTGTCTTTACGCTCTCTCCCCTAAGGTGTTTCATTATTGTGTCTACAGTACTGGATGTTGTGCTGATAGGAACGTCGATGCCCAAAGTAGTGGCAAACTGCATATAGTTCGGGTTTGTCTTCAATAGGGCAATAGACTTCTTTGTCCCCACTTTTTTTGCATAGGATGCTGTGATGATATTTAATTCATCATCTTCTGTAACGGAGACCATCAGGTCAGCTTCATGAAGTCTTTCATCTTCCCAAACTTCCTCGTCTGTAATAGAGTCGTTGAGGACCAAAAGATAAGGGAACTCTTCTGCAAAAGACGAGCATATATCGTTGTCCCGTTCTATAAGAACCATCCTTTCCTGAGTCTTCTTGCCCATCATCCTCAATAGATACCTGGCAATTCTGGTTCCTCCCACGATAAAGGCCTTTTTGAGCTTAATTGAGGAGCCTTCACCTCTGAAAGAAGAGAATATAGACTCGCTCTCATCATCGACAGCCATAACTGCCAGCTCGTCTCCAGCCAACAATACAGTTCCGCCACTAGGAGAGAAGACTTCCTTACCTCGTCTCACTCCTATTACTACATATTGTCCTTCAAGCATCTTCTTTACTTCTATAAGTGATTTCCCTTCAAACATGGAGCCACTCTTTA
>JALFCJ010000003.1 GCA_022771185.1 Spirochaetales bacterium
ATAAAAGTACCTGCCGTTTTCCTTTTCAAGAGTAATTGAGAATACATCATCCAATACTCTTGATGAGTATATGTTATCAGGAACATCCTCTATTATTACCCTACCTTCTTTCATGACTATTATTCTGTCTGCTGTCTCCAAGGCCTGAATAATATCATGTAGCACGATTATTACGCACTTACCCTCCCGAGCGAGAGCTTTTGCTTCATCGAGAACCTTGAACTGCCTCGATATATCTAAAAAAGTCGTAGGTTCGTCAAAGAGTATTACATCTGTCTCCTGCACTAGGCACATGGCGATATATACTTTCTGTCTCTCTCCCCCGCTGAGTGAAGATAGAAGCGAATCTCTCTTATTCTCGATCCCCATCTTTATCAAGGCTTCGTCTACCTTTCTATAGTCTTCGTCTCTATATCTACGAGGGTATCCTATATATGGAAAACGTCCATGAAGTACTAGTGACTCCTCTTTTATATCACTGGTGTTTCTACTTTGAGGAAGGTACGAGACCCTCTTGGCGCTTTCTCTTCGTGATAGCAATAACAGGTTCTCTCCCTCCAGAGTCACTTCTCCCTCCTCGGGAGTAATTATTCTTGAGATCACTTTCAATAATGTGGACTTACCCGAGCCATTGGGCCCGACAATGGCTGTCACTTTCCCCATGTCTGCAGTAATGGAGACATCTTCCAATACTCTTTTCTTGTCGTATCCTGCGTTTATCTTTCTTACTATCAAGCCTTCTTTCATCTCTTTCCCCTCACTACCATAAATAGGAATACTGGGCCTCCAATGAGGGCAAGTATCACCCCCACAGGGACTTCGTAGGGAGAGAACACCAAGCGGGAGAGAGTATCGCAAATAGTTACGAAGGCTGCCCCGAAGAGAGCAGATAACGAAAGATAGTAGCTGCCGTCTCCCTTCGTAACCCACTTCACTCCATTAGGAATCAATAAGCCAACAAATCCCATAAGACCCGAGAAACTGACAGCTGCACCAGCCAAAATAGAAGAAAGAACTATAAAAACCAGCCTCATTCTCTTTGTGTTCATTCCCAAGGCAGAGGCTTCATCGTCTCCGAGAGATAACACTTCAAGGTCCTTTGAGAAACTAAAAGCAACCATAGAGGAGAGTGCTATCAAAAGAACAGCAGGAAGGAGCCTTGGCATAGAGACGGAAGAAAAGCCACCAACCTTAAAGTCTCCGCTCATTGCCGTCTCTTTCGGGTATAGAGTACATAAAACATCACTTAATGCACCAAATATGTAGTTAAGAGATACTCCAGCGAGTAGAAGTGTAGATCGCCCTGCCCTTATTTTTCGACTTAGTATCACTACAAAAAGAGAGGAGACAAGGGCACCTACAAAGGCCGAGATCGATACTGTCCAAGGTGAAACAGCTCCCAAGACAAAGGCGACAACAACCATTAATCCCGCCCCCGAGTTGACGCCTATTATTCCAGGGGCAGCCAGTCTGTTGCCCAGCACTTTTTGTAGCATAGCTCCAGAGAGGGCAAGAGCAAAGCCGGACGATAGAGATGCAAGGGTCCTAGGGAGACGAGAGTACATGAAGATATTGGTTTCAGTTGTCTTTTCCCCCCTTATAAGAGAAAGAAAGAGAGATGTGGGCTTTATTCCCACTGATCCCAGTAGCAAGGATAATAGAAAAGAGAGGAGAAGAAAAAATAAGCCTATTAAGAAAATAGAGGAGTTATTCTTTCTCATTATTCAGTATCTCCTGAAGCTTCTTATATGCTTCACCCCATCTATGATTTGGCTTTAAATTGTATAACGCTTTCTCCATAAAATAGACCCTACCCTCTTTAACGGCATCCAGCTCGTTCCATAGAGGATGATCTACAAAGTATTGTTCTACAAACTTCTTCATCCCTTCCATATCATCCCCACGCTGGGTGATGAAGATATAATCAGGGTTTTCCTTAAGTATGTACTCAATACTAAGGTTTTCCAATAAAGAAGAATCGGAGTCTGCGATATTGACGCATCCTAGGTCTCTCAGCATGCCGCCCATAACACTCGACGAACTATTCTTTGCCTTTAAATACTGAGTGGAGGCAAGAAGGCACAACACCTTTGGTGAGTCAGTCCTGTTATGAGAAAGGATTTCATCCACCTCCGCCTTTACTGAACTACCATATTTCTCGAATAGGTCTTTTCGTCCTGTAATATCTGTAACAATTTCAAAGAGCCTCAGGTAATCGTTGAAGTCAAAGACTTCGAAGTATGCAACAGGAATTCCCATTTTATCCAAAGTTTCGCACCATGAGACATCCTGTCGGATGTTAGGACTAGCGAGGACAAAATCAGGGTTACTTGCAATTAATTTCTCCATGGAAAGGGAGTTGATCTTACCTAGGTTTACACATTCCTCGTCCAGTTCGATATCCAAGTCATTCCAAGCATCGTCTGGGCTAGCTACTACTTTTCCCCCTCCGATAGTCCAAACCTGGGCAAAGCTTCCGATCAGGACAGCAGTACTATCTGCTTTTTCAACAGTGACAGTGCGTCCCAAATCATCAGTAAAAACAATGCCCTCCTTCTTTTCTTCTTTTTTGGAGCAAGAAGAAAAAAGGAGAAGCACGCAAAGTAATGCGATAAGTATTCTTTTAGACATAAACACCTCAAAATCTGCCTATCCCGATTAGTCATTTCAAAGCCCTTTCCCATCCTTCGGTCTGGCAGATTTATCTCAGGTGTATTATCAGCAGGTAGCCCCGCCCTTTACATTCTTCTCAAGAACAGCCTTTTTGTCAAAGGAAGAATTGAGAAGTTTATCGTTTACATAATCAAAACCAAGTCTACCTACAGTGTCTGCAAATCTCTCTCCTGTAATACCTTCATCTCTGAAGAGTAGAATTGCCTTCTCTACTACGTCGATTACTTCCTCTTCTGAGAGCAGAATGCGGGAGAGTGGTAAGCCGTGAGCTATCTTCTTGCCCCAGCGTCCGCCGATATAGACTTTGAAGCCTGGAATATACTCTTCTGTAACTCCAAACGGGCACTTTCCTCTACATCTGGAGCAGTTGTTACACTGATTTGGATCCACATAGAGCTTTCCATTCTCCATCTTTGCTATCTTAATAGGACAAGACTTCTCAACCTGGCAGACTTTACATCCCTTACACTTTGAATAATCGAAGACAGGAACATTCTGCCCCACGATTCCAAGGTCATTCAAGTTTGGCTTTACACAGTTATTCGGGCATCCTCCCACAGCGATCTTAAACTTATGAGGGAGAACTACATCGTGGTAGCCCACATAGAAGAGTTCGTGAAGCTTCTCAGAGAGACCAAAAGTATCGCATAGGCCATACTGGCATGTTGTTCCCTTACAAGAAACTACAGGTCTGACCTTGCTTCCTGTTCCACCTGTGGTGAGTCCATGCTCGTTTACAAACTCCATCAGTGGCGCAATGTTCTCATACTTGACTCCCTGAATCTCAAGAGTAAGACGAGTAGTCATTGTGACTTCACCAGAACCATACTTTTCAGAAGCCTCTGCAATTACTTTCTGTTCCTCAGCAGATATCTTACCATTTCTAGTAATTATTCTTACATTGAATACATCCGGGTATCTCTTATCTTGTAAGCAGCCTAGGCCCTTTACTCTCTTCACTTCTTCTGGAGGTATTGCTCCTTCAAACCTTACTTTTACATCATTAAGGTTTACGCCACCTTCCAAGCTCTTAGTAGATGTAAAGCCCATAGCCTTCATTCTGTTCTGAACAAGATATGACTTTCTTCCCCTGGCGCAGACAAGTAAGAGTTTTGCATCCTTTGGAGTATCTTTAAAGATCTCTTCCAGCTTATCGAAGGAAGCAAACTTGGCGCCTGGGATAGTCGGAGTATTGTTCACATCAATAACTGTATAT
>JALFCJ010000024.1 GCA_022771185.1 Spirochaetales bacterium
GAGGATTCATCAGGGACTGGATTATCAGACACCGGATGAGGTATATGAACAGGGAACTTTCCCTAATATTAAGGAGAATGAGGTAGCTTAACTATTTCGGATAATTCTACTGAAACTGTCTTGACATGTCTCTTAGCTTAAGATTATTACCGCTGCTACCTATAGTGGCTGCAATCTCTTCAATATAAGAAAGAGGAAAATGCATCAAAAGAAAATAATCTTCGTTTCCTATTCTTGATATAAAAGCCTGGTCTCCTTCTCCCTTCCCTTCATATATATTCTCTACACCCCTTTTATTTGAGTACGTGTATCCTTTAATAGAAGACGAGACAATACTTCCTAACGATTCATAAATATCGTTGTTAAGAAGAGAAACATTATCAGAACCTACTATAGTCCCGCTTTTTGTAAAAACAAAAGCATCTACATTCAAGCCGAATATTTCACTCTCCAGTAAAAAAGACAGGTTTCTTTGGCTGATAAAGCCAACCAAGACTCCGATATACTCGCCATCATTTTCCACAGGCGAGAAGAAACCTATCATGGATTCACCGTTAAGTCTGGAGTTTTGGACATCGCAGACACCCGTCTCACCTTTCATGCCCCTGATAAAATACGGTCTATCGGAACAGTCAGCCTCTGTTCCTTTGGAAGTATGACTCATTCCGCTTTTGTCTATAAACCTGATGTAGTCAAAGCCTGTATTGGCTTCCATCTCTACCAGAGGCGAGAGAATATCTGAATCCTTGAGAGCAAAATCATCTCTATAAGCAAAAGCCAATGATGAAACCAAAGTCTTATAACTCTGAAACTTTTCAGAGAGAAGGGTCTTCTTTCTGTCCGTAGTCTCTTCCAACAGTTTCCATGTACCGTTACTTACTGTGTTGAAATTTGAAATACGAAAACATATTAAGAGAACGATGATAGTAGCCATCACCAAAATAAAAGGTAACATTCTTTTTAGAAAAGACGCTGACTTCTTCACTCGCTCCCCCTCTTTCTATTTCAACACACAAAAACTATAAAAGAAAGTTAAATGAGCAAAATCAAAGGACTTTCTCCAGCTCATCCAAGTCTTCATCAGTAGTAGACCAAGAAGTACAGAATCTGATAGCCGTATGGTTATCGTCAACAAGATCCCAAAAACCGAATCTGACGCACTTCTCAAGTTCTTTCATTTTTTCATTTTCAACTACTACATACTGCTGGTTTGTAGGAGAATACATGTAAAACTCATATCCTTTCTCTTTAAGTATGCTCTTTAATCTCTCCGCCATTTCAATAGCGTGACGTCCTAGTTTGTTGTAATAACCATCTGTAAATAGAGCGTCAAACTGAACTCCCAGCAGTCTACCCTTTGCAGATAAGGCTCCATGCTGCTTTTTTCTTGCCCAGAAGTGTTCAGGCCTCATTCCAGAAGAGAATACTATGGCTTCACCGCTTAAGGCCCCGCACTTTGTTCCACCGATATAAAAGACATCACAAAGATTTGCAATATCAGAAAGAGTAACATCAGTCTCATTGCTCTCCAAGCCATAGCTGAGACGAGCCCCATCAAGAAATAATGGAATAGAGTACTTTGTAGTTACTTTTCTTAAGTCTTCCAATTCTTTTTTGGAGTACAGTGTACCGTTTTCTGTCGGATGTGAAATATAGACCATTCCTGGATATACTATTGCATCCTTGTTTCCATCTCTATGGTAGGCAGATAAAAAAGACTCGAGAGCATTTGCCATAATCTTTCCGTCATTGTTCTTTATAGTCATTACTTTATGGCCAGTGTACTCGATAGCTCCAGATTCATGAGTGTTTACATGTCCTGTATCAGCAGCGACTACACCTTCGTAGTCCTTCAACATTGTAGAAATAACCAATTGATTGGCTTGTGTTCCGCCATTTACAAACTCGATATCAACGTCGCTTTTTCCAATGGCGGCTTTTATCTTATCTTCCGCTCTTTTTGTAAACTCATCAAAGCCATATCCTGGAACATAAGCAGAGTTGGAATCAATTATTGCCTGGAGCACTTTTGGTGCTGCACCGTTATTGTAGTCACATTCAAAAGAAAGCATAATCACCTCGTTTTATATTGTTATTGAACCACTTACAGAAAAAAAAGGGAACATAAAGCTATATACTTTTGTCCCCATAGTTTTTATATGTTTTTCTTTTAAGAAGAGTCGAAGAAAAAAAGCTTCCGCTTATTCCTTAACCAATTCTTTATTCCTGATCTTTATTCTTGTATCTTCAGATACTTTTAAGAAATCAGCAGCCTCATCGAAAGTACATTTATAATGTTCTTGATAAGCACGTATACAATTCAATGTAGATTTGATTTCTCCCTCTTCTCTGAGAGCCAAGATAACCTCGTCAAATCCGTTATCCATTTAAAAACACTCCTCGATGTACTTGAATACTATGAGAAAAGAGAAAACTCTTTCTTTTTTCCTTATATAAGTCCCGCTTCTTTCATCTGGTTTAAAGTTTCGCTATTAATGCCCATTGCCTTAGCAGCCTCTTCGAAGGTACAGCTGTTTATCTTTTGATATCCAAGAATACATTTAAGAGTTCCTTTTAGTTCTCCCTTTTCTTCTATTACGTTGATAACCTCGTCAAATCCGTTATCCATGACTTCCTCCCTACTAAGCTTGGTCTTAGAGTATATGATGGCAACATCCTTTGCAGTGTCATCGACTATATTATACAGGTTTTTCATGTTTTCAAGGTACTCCATTTTCTTCTCCTTCGTAATATTAGCTGTGGCTATCTTCAATGCATACGCAGCCATCCTGAAGTTGGGGCTTGCATTGTCCAGCTTCTCCTTCTCAACAGCCCCCAGATTCAGCTGAGGTATCTCGTACTTCGGAAGGAACCTTTTTATAGGGTTATTGCTGTCAATGTCATAGTCATCGAATGCATATATACTCTCTTCATAGCTCTTTGCACTCCACCCGGCAAGAACCGTAACGGTCGGAATCCTCTTCCCGTCCTTCTTCCTGGTTGTGAAGAATGATATTGCATTTTAAAGGTTGATCCTCTCCCTAATTCTCGGGTCTTCCCAACTCTGGTTCTCGATACAGATATATATGTATCTTCCGTCGCTCTTCATTACTCCAAGCTTCTTGTTGTTCCGAAAAAGTCCCCTTGAGATCTTCACCAGTGTCTCCTTCAGTTCCTTCTCCTCATCAGTCTCATCTCCATCGAGGACCAGGGCTATCTCCCTTGAGTCGCAGTCTACGAGGGTCTCAGGATCAACCAACTTGAAGCCCAACGACATATTCACTATCTCTGCAAAGTTCTTGTTGTCTTTGACAAAGTTGTAATGGGCGTTGTTAAGGACCTTCGATACATAGGATGTGCTGTTTCCACCATTG
>JALFCJ010000104.1 GCA_022771185.1 Spirochaetales bacterium
GTGTCCCTAAAAACGACACCACCGCTTTATGCGATAAAGAAAATTGGAGTTAGATATGAGCACTAAAGGTATCAGAACTTACCAGCCGAGTAAGACTAAGAGAACAAGAAAGTTTGGATTCCGCGCTAGAATGGCTACAAAGGGCGGACGCAAGGTCCTTGCTAGAAGAAGAGCAAAGGGCAGACATAGCCTTACCGTCAGCGATGAGAAGAAGCCTTACTAAGACGGAAATATTAAGAAAGAAAGACGATATTGATCGCATTTTTAAGTATGGAGATAAATGCTCCTGTCTTGGAATGCGATTAATTAGTCTAAAAAATAGTCTTGGTTACGACAGGTTTATCGTTATACCTGCCAAACACTATGGTCGTGCTGTGGATAGAAACCTGCTTCGACGTAGAGCTAAAGAGATATTCCGCAACTATCATGGTCGTCATCCATACCAAGAATGCACTACAGAAACTACAAAGGACTATGTCCTCATAGTGTACCCTGGGAAGGTTTCCAGTTTTTCCTTGCTTGAGTCCGGGTTTATTGACCTATTGGACAGGTCAAACAGGAAATAGTTCCCTTTTCCTCATCAGCAGAGTTCCTATTCCAACTTTCCAGGTACCGAGAAACATATCCTGTCAGGAGTGAAAATGGATAGGAATACTATCATTGCTGTCATTCTCTGTGTAATAGTCATTACAGTCGGAATGGCTTACCAGCAGACTCTGCTGTCTAATGAATTTGTCGAAACTGAAACAACTGAAGTTACTGAAAACATTCCAGTACCTGTTCTGGCATCATCGTCGTTCTCTCCTTTAGGAACAGACGGTGATTCTTCTACTTTCAATATATCTTCAGGATCCTTGGACATCACTTTCAATCCTAAGGGTGGTACAATTGAATCTATCTATGATAAGACCAATGATGTAAACCTTATTCTTACGGAAGAAGGTGATAATAATGCATTTATGCTCTATTGGGGAAAAGACAAGTCTTCTCCAATTGATGATGTATTCGATTATTCCGTGGAGACAAAAGAGATACAGGGAAAGAATGAAAATATTACGCAGGTAGCTTTCTCACGTAGTTATAAAGAAGAGACTACAGGCACTGAATTTGTAGTAGAGAAAAAGTTCGCTGTCCCTGAGAACGACGAGTATATGATTCAGATGGCAGTATCTCTCTATACAAAAGATGGATCACCTATTCCAATCAATATCGATTCCCAGATGTATACAGTATCTGTAGGATCCCAGGTTGGTCCTGAATTCCAGTCTCTTAATGGAAACTATGACTATAGAAGAGTCTACTATAGACTTGCAGATAAGAATTCAAGAAAGACTGTAAACAGTGGAAACTTCACTTCTTCTGATTCTATGGGATGGGCTGGAGTAGTTGGAAAATACTTTGCATTCCTCCTTATTCCAGAGACACAGAACGTAGTTACACTTACAGAAGCTGTACAGACAACAGGTGAAACAATACCTCAGAAGAACACAATTTATATGTCTAGAGCAGCTTCAGGCGAGTCTAAGACCACTGATGTATATTCTTTCTATTGTGGTCCTCAGCTTTCATCTACTCTTGGTATCTATGATAACGCTAAGGACAATGTATTCGGTCTTTCAAACCACCATTTGAAGAAAGCTCTTGATGTTTCATGGCTCAGCTGGCTCGAAAAGATCTTGAAGGTCCTTCTTGAAGTATTCTATTTCTTGATTCCTAACTATGGTGTTGCAATCATCCTTCTTACAATTCTTACAAAGGCTCTGTTGATTCCTCTTTCAAAGAAAGGTACTGAGTCTACTGCCAAGATGAGCGCTTTGCAGCCAAAGTTGCAGGAGTTGCAGACAAAGTATAAAGATGATCCAGAGGCTTTGAATAATGCAATGGCAAAGCTTTATAAAGAAGAGGGTATCAACCCAATGGGTTCCTGTTGGCCTATGCTTATTCAGTTCCCTATTTTCATTGGACTTTATGGCCTCTTGAATAAGGATTTCTCTCTCAGAGGAGCTATGTTTATTCCTGGATGGATTACAGACCTTTCTATTCCGGAAACAATCTTTACTCTTCCATTTAACATTCCTTTCCTTGGAGCACAGATTCACTTGTTGCCTATCCTTTATACAGCTTCAATGATATTCTCTATGAAGATTACTCAATCAGCTACATCAGGTCAGGCTGCTGGAAGCAAGGGTATGACATGGTTCATGACTTATGGTATGTCAATCATGTTCTTCTTTATCCTTTATAATGCTCCATCCGGACTTCTTGTTTACTGGACAATGTCTAACCTTCTAGCAATTCTCCAGCAGGTTTATACAAACAAGAAGACTGTTGCAGGCTTTAAGAAAGAGATAGAAGAAAAGGATGCTGCCAAAGCTCAGAAGAAAGCTGCAGCAAAGAAAAGAAACAGAAAATAATTGGAGTTTACATATGTTCAAAGAATTTGAAGCAAAAACTGAAGAAGAAGCAAGAAATAAAGCTATAGAAGAACTTGGACTACAAGGTGGAGACTTCGATGTAGAGATTCTTGAGAATATTAAGAAGGGTCTCTTTAAAAAGCCTCTCTGCAGAATCAGAGTCTACTACGGTGAAGATGAAGAGGAAAAGGAAGAAGAGAGTTTTGAAGATAAAGTTGAGAATGAAGAGAGAGCTGAAAAAGGTTCTTGTCTTCAGCCGATAAGCGATGTTGAACGAAAAACTCTTGAATTCTTGAATACTCTTATTGAAAAGATGGGTTATGAAGGTGAAGCTACTATCAACTTCAGAAGAGAAAGCAAGGTAGGTATAAACATCGATTCTCCTGATTCTTCTTATATCATCGGAAGAAAGGGAAAGAACCTCGATGCTATCCAGCTTATAGCCAATGTTTTTGCAGGCAATATCGACCCAGATATCAAGGTGGTAGTAGACAGTGAAGACTATAGAATGAGACATGAAGAGCAGATTGTACGTAATGCTTACAAGACTGCAGAGATAGTCAGAAGAACAGGAAAGAGCAGACTTCTCGATCCTATGAATCCTTTTGAAAGAAGACTTGTCCACACTGCTCTCAACGACTTCGAAGGTGTTGAGACAAAGAGTGAAGGCGAAGGCCTTTACAAGCAGGTAAGAATTATTCCTGTAAAATAAAAGAACAATTTCTTCTTTGTATGGCTGTGGAGTATATCTGCAGTCATTTTTTTATTCTCAAAAGTAGCATTTTTCGACATTTTTAAGGATTTTCGCGTTCTTAATAATAGGAGAAAAAAATGAATACAGAAATCATTATTAAGAGAGAAGTGGCTGTTAAAACGATGCTGATGAGAGTTAGACAGAAAAGTAATTGCAACAAGAAAATGTTGAAAATACGAGAAGTACAAAACAAGTTTATAAGAGAAAACGATAATTTCATCTCTCTGATTAAAATCTTTGCACCATTTCTAGTTATCGACAAGTATCTTCTTAGAGATTTGGCCCTGAATGACATTGCATTAATTACAGATGAAGAGGAGTTCTTGATTGAAGCATCGAATGGAGCCTTGGATTTAGAAGAGTACAAAGACTTAAGAAAGAATGTATTTAATACTCTCAATAAAATAGGAGTGTTGAAGACAGATGGTGAAGTATTGTTTTTTATGGTCAATGTTGATAGTGACAGGGAAAATGTCAGTGAATTGGTCAATATGTATAAAAGACTACTGAGCTTTATTTCTATAAGTGTAGATGGCGAATATATGAAGTTTGCACTACTTCCTGTCAATTGGGGAAGTAAGCCTGTATATATATCTTAGAACTGCTGATTTTAGTTTTTAAGTGTAAGTTCTCCATACTAAGAGCATCCTTACTATGGAGAACTGTAACCTGTCTTAACTGAAGTTTTCTTTTAGATAAGCTTTTATTTCCTCTATCTGCTCTGAATTAAATTGGGCACCTACCTTGCTTATTATTCTACCTGCAAGATATGACGCTATATTGCATGATTCTACAGAGCTGTGTCCTGTAAGGTATCCATAAAGGAAACCGGCCGCATAAGTATCTCCAGCACCTGTAGTATCTACAGGAGTAGCTTCTCCATATGGAGGTATCTGGGTGATGGCTTTATTCTCTGATATAAAGGATCCTTTCTTTCCATTCTTTACTATAGCTATAGGACAAAGCTTTCCAAGGCTTTTGCAACACTCATATGGATCGTAGTTGTCCATTAGGAATCTTGCTTCTTCACTGTTGGCAAATACGATGTCGCAGTACTGGGAGATAATACTATGAAACGTCTGTCTGTATCTTCCCACTGCAAATGGATCTGCTACGTCAAAGGCTGTTTTCTTTCCCATTTTCTTACATATATCGAGAGCCTTCATTACAGACTTCTGCTGGGTTTCAGTGTCCCACATATAACCAGTAAAATAGAAGAGGTCAGCTTCCTCTACGCTTTTTTCTATTACGTCATCCTCTCCATATAGCCTATTTGCTCCAAGATAAGTATTCATTGTTCTTTCTTTATCTGGAGTAAGGAGAATTATGGATGTACCCGTCGTAGCTCCATCTTTTGTTACAAGCTGGTCTATGACTCCACTCTTTTTTAATTGTGTCCTGTACATGTCTCCTAATTGGTCATTTCCAATACTTCCAGCGAGAGTAGTCTCCACACCAAGAGATGATAGTGTAACCATAGTATTTGGACAGGACCCCCCACAAGAGTAGGTTATATCTCTTCCTTTTGTATATTCTACTATTTCTTTCTGTTTCTCATTATCTATTAAAAGCATGGTGCCTTTATTTAGTGAGAGTGCAGCGAGGTCTTTATCTTCAATAGAGCAAAGATAATCTATCAGTGGGTTACCTATTCCGTATACTTTAGCCATAGAGAGATTATAGACCTCGTAGAGCTTATTCAGCAACTTATTATCTTCTTTAATATTCACTCCTTCTCACTTTTTTTAAAGTTTTTTATTCTAAAAAAGGGACACTATATATAGTTTTTCACAAGTTTTTCACATTTTTGCACATTAAGGAATTATCCTGTGTAAAACTCTCTGTAGGGGTATGGTGAAAGAGTAATATACAACGTATGTATGTATTTATATAATTCCTTATATAGTAATAACTTATAATTTACTAAACTATGTATTTTATTATCAAAGTTATATAATTTTCTATATGGTAAATACAAGATGTGAAAATGTTAAAAACTCTTTTTTTATTGAGTTTTTCACAAGTTTTTCACATTTTTGAAAACTAAAAGCCATTGAGATGTGTAATTCTTCTAATAAGCGTGAATTAGGTGAATTAAAATACTTTTTCATCTTGTTGATTATGCTTTTTATCTAGTGTCTCTCACTCTCCAAAGTCCTATGTTCTTCTGCATAAATCCTATCTAGAAAGTGATAAAGCTCCCTTACATTTCCATTCCACTTATAACCCATAAGTTTGGTGTAATCATTCTTTATTCTCCCTTCCGATATATTCTTCTTTTCTTCATACGCTTTGATGATGTCTGGTATATCTTCAGGATGGTTTCTGAGGGGAGATGTGTTGATGGATATATTTTTTATTCTGTAATAAAAGTCTCTTCTTATCTTCTTTTCTTCCAAAAGTTCTTCTAAAGACTTCTGTGCAGCTGTAATAAGTCTAAATGATGTATTCTCCTCCACATCTGACCCTACAGGTCTGTAGGAGCCTGTTTCTATTGTATCCAGGAGCTTTCCCTGTGTATCTAATGGTAAGTCACCTACTTCGTCTAAAAACAGCGTTGTGCCGTCTGCCTTACCCAATAGACCTTTTCTGCTCTCTCCTGCAGATGTATAAGCTCCCTTCTTGTGACCAAAAAGATCGGAGTCTATTATGGATGAGTTAAGATTGGAGCAATTGATATATACATACTCTTTTTTATTTCCGCTTAGAGTATGGATAAGCTTTGAACTCATACTCTTTCCTGTCCCTGTCTCCCCATATAGATGGACAGAAAGCTTCGATTGGGATGAGAGTGCTATCTGCGCCCTTAATCTTTTAATGTCTCTACTGTGGCCTATAATATGCTTCTGAAGCCTCTTTTCCAGAACCTTCTGCATTCTTATTTTCTCAAATGCAGATTTAAGCATTACTGATGAGTTTGGGTATGGTATATGGAATACATTTCCGCTTCCCATATATTCAACTAGTTCAATAGGACTTTCGAATGCTGCAAGAATAGATATAGATGGATCCAGTCTCTTCCATATCTCTTTTATATTGGATGCGTGACGTTGGGAGAGCGCCAGAACATCAGTTCCATCAGGCATATGCTTGTCT
>JALFCJ010000120.1 GCA_022771185.1 Spirochaetales bacterium
AACAAAGATCGGTGATGCTTTCACAGCAAAATATGGCATTCCAGTTGAAGTGACACAGCTTAAAGACACAGAGATGATTGAAAAAGTTTCTAAGGAAGCTGCTGCTTCTTTGGATGCTGCTGATGTTGTTTTCTGTCAGGATGGTTCAAGAGTCATCCCTGAACTCGTTTATACCGGTTATGTAACTGCATACATTCCTGAGAATATTGAAGGTCATATTGTAGACGTTGAGTTTGAGGATCCACTTGTATTCGAAGCTATGCCAAAAGTATTCATTTATAACAATGAGGATGGCGGAGAGCAGACACTTACTAACATCTGGCAGCTTACAGAGCCAGAGTGGAAGGGTGCTCTTCAGTTTAAGGATCCATTCTCAGAAGCAGTCAACATGAACTTCTTTGCTATGATCACAAGAGAAGATTGGGCTGCAAAGATCGCAGATGCTTATAAGAGCTACTATGGAAAAGAAATCCAGCTTACAACCAAGAACGCTGGCTACGAGTGGATCAAGGCTATCTACAATAATGGCTGTGTACTTGGAAAGAGCGATACAACTATCGGTGAGAACGTTGGTGCAAAGGGACAGCACAGAAACCTCGTCGGTCTCTTCACTCTCAACAAGATGAGAAACGCAAAGAGCAAGGATCTTGCACTTGCTCCAGCATATGGTATGGAACCATTCTCAGGCTTTATGTATCCAGCTTATGTATTTGTAGCTTCAAATGCAAAGGCTCCAAATGCAGCTAAGCTCTTTATCGAGTTCGCATTTACAGAAGAGGGATGGAAGCCGTTCAATCTCCTTGGTGACTATTCACCTGTCGATTACCTCAGCGACAACGCAGAAGACGATCTTACAATCGTTGACTGGAAGAATCAGCTTGTTTGGGAAGATCCAGCTTGGTGTGCTGAATCAAGAGCTGATGTTGAAGAGTTTATCTCCAGCATCGTCTGATAATTCACAAATTTCACCTAATGCCAGCCTCTTTTTAGGGGCTGGTATAACTTAGGAGTCTAAATGATCAAGAAGCAATTATATCGTTTCTATAAATTTATTAAGAAGCCGTACAATGTAATACTTACTGTGCTTCTTATAGTATTGGGATATCTCACATTATTCCCGATGCTTACAATGATCAAAGATACTTTTACAGTCCATGTATCTGAGTCTATGCGTCTCAAGCAGGCAGCAGGAACTTTTACATTGAATCACTGGATAAAGGTTCTCTTTGATCCATCATCTTTAAGTGTATTCTACAAGCCATTTTTAAACTCTCTTGTTACAAGTCTTGGTGCATGTTTAGTTGCGCTGGTGTTTGGCGGAGTATTCTCATGGCTCATTACAAGGACAAATATCAGATGGAAGAAAGCTTTGTCTTCTCTTTTCATCTTTCCATATATAATGCCTAGCTGGACTTTGGCACTTGCTTGGTACAATGTATTCAAGAACTCTGTAGTAGGAGGTGTACCGGGAACATTCCAGGCTCTTACAGGAATAGAGCCTCCAAACTGGTTTGCATATGGCGCATTTCCAATTGCACTTGTTACAGGCCTCCACTATGCACCTTTTGCATACATCATGATCGGTGGAGTCTTGAGAAACATGGATGCAAACTTGGAAGAAGCAGCCATGATGTTGAAGACAAAGAGAAATAGAATCGTCAGAAAGATCACTATCCCAATGATTCTTCCTGCAGTTCTTTCAACTTTCCTTCTTGTCTTCTCATCTGCAATGAGCTCTTTTGCCGTCCCTCAATTCCTTGGTCTTCCTGTAAGATACCAAGTATTGACTACACAGTTATATAGAACCCTTAACGGTATTAACCCCGGTCAGGGATACTGTATAGCTATGATCATGATTCTCTTGAGTGTAGGTATTCTTGCATTTAACCAGAGAATGGTTGGAACAAGAAAGAATTACACAACAGTAACTGGAAAAAGCAGCAATATTTCCCTTGTGAACTTAAAGAAGGGTAGAAATGTAATCAGTGTTATTGCTCTTATTCTTATTGTTACAGTTTCTATTCTACCTCTCGTTTCTTTCGCTCTTGAGTCTGTCATCTTGAAGCCAGGTAACTATTCTGCATCCAACTTTACTCTCCAGTTCTGGATTGGAACTGCCGAAGAGAACTCTATTGCAAATAATGAGGCGGGCTTATTGCGTAATCCAAACCTTTGGAAAGCTCTTTGGAATTCTCTTAAGCTTTCAATTATCTGTGCCATTACCGCAGGAACACTTGGCTTCTTGGCTGGATATGGAATAGTAAGGGGTAGGGGAACAAAGCTGGCCAAAGCTGTCGATAACTTGGCGTTCTTCCCATATTTGATGCCAAGTATGGCTTTCTCTGTCATATACCTTTCGATGTTTAGTACCCGTCACGGTCCTATTCCTGCTCTTTATGGTTCCTTCTTCCTTCTTGTCTTGATCGGAACAGTAAAGTATATGCCGTTTGCATCACGTAGCGGCATCAACTCCATGCTTCAGCTGTCTAATCAGATAGAGGAAGCTGGAGAAATAATAGGAGTAAGCTGGGTCAAACGTATGGGAAGGCTTGTAATTCCTATTCAGAAGAGCTCGTTTATCTCTGGATATCTTTTGCCGTTTACTTCTTGTATGAGAGAGCTTTCACTCTTTGTACTCTTGGTAACTCCACAGAACAGAGTTTTGACAACTCTTCTCTTCCAGTATAACGAAAAGGGGTGGAGCCAGTATTCAAACGGAATAAACTTGATGATCGTCATCATCGTTCTTGTTGTAAACGCTGTAGTCAATAAGGTTACAGGTGCATCTATCGACAAAGGCATAGGAGGTTGATTTATGCCAAAGATTGAACTAAAGAATATAACAAAAAAGTTTGGCGGTACTTTTACTGCTGTAGATAATCTTTCAATAACAATTGAAGATGGAGACTTCATTACACTCCTTGGGCCTTCTGGGTGTGGAAAGACAACTACCCTCAGACAGATTGCAGGCCTCGAGACTCCTACAAGCGGCGAGATCATCATAGACGGAAAGAAGGTGTTCTCTTCTATTGATATGATCGATGTTTCTCCATCAAAGAGAGACGTAGGCTTCTTGTTCCAGAACTATGCCCTTTGGCCACATATGACAGTATATAAGAATATTGCATTCGGTCTTGAGAACCTTAAGTGGGAAAAGAGCAAGATTGACGAAAGGGTAAAAGAACTTTTGGCTCTTTTGAAGATTGAAGAGTTCAGCTCTAGGTATCCTGCTGAGCTCAGTGGCGGTCAGCAGCAGAGAGTGGCTATTGCAAGAACTCTTGCAACAAACCCTAGGGTTCTCTTGATGGACGAGCCACTTTCCAACCTAGATGCAAAACTGAGAATGGAGATGAGAACCGAGCTTAAGAGACTTCATAGGGAGACGGGAGCTACTTTTGTATATGTAACTCATGACCAGTTGGAGGCTATGACTCTTGCAACAAAGATATGTCTTCTTGATAAAGGCATTCTCCAGCAGTATGCTCCTCCTCTTACTGTTTACAACAAGCCAGCAAATACTTTTGTCGCTGACTTTGTTGGTAGCCCCACCATTAATTTCCTTAAGTGTAAGAATGAAGGAAACGGAGTACTTTCTTCTCCTATTGGAAAAGTAAAGTTCAATAGAGTTGATGGCGCAATGGTAGATGTAGGAGAGAATCCTACAATTGGAATCAGACCTGAGTTTGTTACAATGGATAAGAATGGAAAGCTTGAAGGAGAAGTACTTTCTTCTCTTCCTTCAGGTATGGAGACTACACTTAGACTTAAGGTCAAAGATTATGTATTCTCTTCCGTTCTCTTTGGATCATTGGACTTTAAGGTTGGCGAGAAATTGCCTCTTTCCCTCCCTGGAGAGACCATTGTTCTTTTTGACAGCAAAGGAAATTATAGTGGCGAGGGATTTTTGGAGATACTATAATCACATCATGAAAAGATTACTTATATTGATGTTGGTTGTTTTATCTGTATTCTCTTTTTCTTCCTGTGCAAGGGCTATGAAAGAGTTCTCTCAGGAGATGACATACTCTGATCCTCAGACAATAGGAGGGGAGTGGACTGTATACTTCGATAATGGCGATGTGTATCATAACGCAGTCTGTACATATTGGGGTACTGAAGACGACACTTCTGTCTGGAAGCTACCAGATGGAAGTATGTTGATTCAGTCAGGTACAGTCCATGCCGTGCAGGAATCTTCAAATTGATTAAAAATAATGGCGGGTGAAGCAATCATCCGCCAAACTTTAGAAAGGGAGAGTAAGACTCTCTTCTTTTTCATCTACTTTATAGTGGATGATAGTTTTGTCTCCTCTATCGATTCCCGTTATTTCTCCTTTTTCCCATATTCGTCTTACTATCTTATATTCTTCTATTTCTACATCACTGTAGAGCGATGGGTTATCAGAAGTGAGAAAGAGGCCCTTGTTCAGTGCGTCGAATACCGATAGCATCATCTTTCTTTCTTTTGATAGATGAATATTATCTCTACGTAAGAAGAATACGTCTGGATCAGTAATAAAACCTCCATTGTTAAGCGCTCTACGATTGAAACTTGTCTCCAAAGCTCTCTTGGTACTAGGCCTCTCGCTATGTATTATCTTCATCCATATCTTGTCGTCCCAATCAAGTGTTACGTCACAAGAGACTCTACAGTAATCAACTCTGCCGAATGCCGCTCCGAGAGGAACTCCGCAGCCAAGGATCAACTTGTCATTTGAAAGCTCTCGCAAAAAATCCATGGCTCTTATCATTCTTTCACTTCGTGTTTCATTCTCTTTTGAAGAAGGTGCTGCAGCATATAAGAAATCCAGCTTCACTAGGTCAAAGCCCCACTTGTTGTATACAGTATCAAAGACATCCCTCAGGTATTCCTGGAACTCTTTGTTGTCTATATCGAGAGCCCAGAATCCAGACCAGTTGCAGCCACACTTAAACTTTTCCCCCTTGATATTGAGGAGCCAGTCCTTGTGGTTATTATATATGTCGCTCTTTTCTTCAGCTACAAATGGTGCAAGCCAGAGACCGGCTAGATATCCTCGTTTATGTATTTCATCAACTATTATTTTCATGTCCGATTGGAATTTGGTTCTGTCTTGAAACCAGTCTCCTACAAACATTTCCCACCCGTCGTCAATCTGGAATAAGTCACCTTTTTTGAGTATTTTCTGACATCCATTTAAGTCTTCAAAAATAGTTTTCTCGCTTATATCCTGATACCTGTTATACCAAGAGCTATAACCGGCAAGAGGTTTCTTTGTTATCTTTAGGTTCATCTCTTTAAACCAAGAAGCGAACACTTCGTCTTCTTTCCCTTTTTTTGTATAGAGATCGAAGATATGAAACTCTCCATCAAACTTTAAATTGTCTATATCTTTCTTGATCCTTATTTCACCCTTGTTTGTATCTAAAAAGAAGACTGTCCACCCATAGCTTTCGTCAAGAGAAGAGAGTAGTGTGAACTCATCTCCTCTTCTTATTGTCATATATGTAAAACCATGGAGTTCTCCTTTCTTTCCGCTATAAGGAACGAAAGTATAATCGCCATATAAAGGAAGGCTATAGTGTTTGATAATAGAACTAGGAATGCCTCTCAAGCCTCTCTCTTTTCCATATCTATCTATTTCTTTGGAGTAAGTCCAAGTCTGGTAACCATTAAGAAAGAATCTGTCATCGTGACTAATATTTACATCAATTATGCCTTCAACACTCTTTATTGTTGCGTTATGTAGGGGTTTAGATAAATGGAGAGGCTCTCCTAGTAGTGCTTTTCCTTCTTCTTTTTTCTCTATTCCATCCTCTATATATTCCATCTTCCACTTCAGTTCTTTATTTACCATACTTCCTCACTTCAAATTCTATTTCTCTGATTCCTAACTCTGATACAAGCGTTAGTTTTCCTTTTCCTATCTCTCCTTTTGTCTTAATAATGACGCCACCCATACCACCTTCTAGTGTTATGAGATCAAAGCCAGCGTTTTCTATTGAGCCGGATGCCTTGATGGAAATAGGAATCTGTGCATAAGGCGCAGGGTTATTATACTCATCCAATACTCTGATTCTAATGAGTGTCTCATCGTATCCATTTCCTTCATATAACACAGAGGTATCTTGAATGATATCTAAGTGAAGCTTAGAAGAGTGGGAGAGTGTAACACTTTTGCCTTCTTTTCCCTTCCAGATTCCTTGGAATTTCCATTCTTCACCTTCGCCTCCCCAACCCGATACATATTTATTAAAGAGGCTTACTCCGTCACTGAAGTTCATCTTATATCTCAGCATTATATAGGCCAGCTTCAATAGATACTTCATAGGTAGGTTCTGAAAGCCATACTCTACGGCGGCATTTAAACACTCTTTAATT